>CAMCSJ010000026.1 GCA_945878005.1 Rickettsia typhi
ATCCCCACCATTCACCACTCCTTACGCTTTAAATATTCTTCAACCTCATAAAAAACTTTAGGCTCTGGCTCTTCTGGCTAGCCTTACATCGCTCATTTTTGTGAAAAGGTCTAAAAGCTACAAGGCCTCATCACTCCCCCCTTGAGGGCTTACATCCCTACAGTTTCATGAAATAGTCTCGAAGCCCTCGGGCTCTAAGCTCCCCCCTTGAGGGGGAGCGGATTTAGAAGGGCTTAACGGTAGTTAAGTCCTTCTAAATCGTGGGGGGTCGAAAAGCAAGAGCAACATGGGAAAACGAAAGATCCTCGATCTACTCCCTCGCCCTACGCCAGTGGGGAGAGGATATTTTCGCTTCTCCCTCTCCCCGCAAGGCGGGGAGAGGGTTGGGGTGAGGGGTAATTAAAATAAAATTTATAAAATGGCGATTTCTTGATTTTACTTTTAAACTAAAAATATTTCCAAAAAAACCTCGAATTATTTTAAAAAAACCTTAATTTTTATTTAAAAAAATTTCATATTTTTAGGATCGGAAATTTAAATCAAGAAATCGCCATTTTTAGAATTTTTTTATTTAAAGTTTTAAATATGTTGTCAGATCTCTTGAATATCTAGCTTTTTGACCCCCTCACGGCTCCTTAAGCCTTAACTACCGTTAAGGCTTGTTCGCCTGCTCTCCCGCAAGGGGAGAGCGATAGATCGAGAGCTTTGAGACTATTGCGTGAAATTTGTAGGGGCGAAAGCCGCAAAGCGGGGAGAGGGAGTAGATGTTGACTATCCTCTCCCCACTGGCTTGGGGCGAGGGAGTAGATCGAGATTTCCTCTTCTCAACAAATTTTTTTTGATTAGTTGCATGTTTAGTTATTTTTTTTAAAATAATTTTAAAATAATTTTTAAGTTTAAGGATTTAAAAAAATTAAAATTACTAATGATTTTATAAACTCAATTAAATCTAAAAAAAACTAAATAAAAAACTAAAACCAAAATTTTATTTATAAAATAACTATTATAATTTATTGCTAAATCTCAAAATTAAATGCTTACTAATCAACCAAATTCAAATAATAATATCGCTAAAGAGCAGGGTAAAATCTTACGAAAAGAATTATTTAACATCGAAGCGGAGCAATCAGTTCTAGGAACGATAATTTTAAATAATGAATATTTAAATCGGGTGATTGAATTTCTTGTTCCCGAATATTTTTACGAACCTGCTCATCAAAAAATTTTCGCTCAAATTATTCACAATGTTGAGAAAGTAAATATCGTTGCCAATCAAATTACTTTAAAACAATTTTTTGAGCAGGAAGAAAATATCAAGGCAATTGGAGGATCGCAATATTTATCGGTCTTGCTTGCTGGTGCGCAAACCATTATTGACATTGCTGATTATGGAAGATTAATTTATGATTTAGCATTGAAAAGAAAATTGGTGATGATTGGGGAAGATATTGTCAATCAAGTCAATAGTGGCAATGATAATATCCCTGCTCAAGAACAAATTGAAAGTGCGGAAGCGAATTTATTTGCATTGTCAGAACATGGTGGAGCAAATAAAAGTGATTTTAAAAATATTTCTTTTTCGCTCAAAGAAACTCTCGATAAAACTTTGATTGCAAGACAAAGAGATAGTCATGTAAGCGGAGTTTCCACGGGTTTAGTTGATCTTGATAAAATTTTAAGTGGCATGCAACAATCGGATTTGATAATTTTAGCAGGTCGTCCTTCAATGGGTAAAACTGCACTAGGAATTAACATTGCAGTAAATTCTTGTAAATTTTTAAATCAAGATATTGAGGAAAAAAAATTACAAAAATCTGTAGGATTTTTTTCGCTTGAGATGTCTTCTGCTCAATTGGCATCAAGAATTTTATCGATGGAATGTAGCATTAACGCAACAAAATTTCGTACGGGTCAGCTAAGTGAAAATGAATGGGAAGTTATCGCTACTCGATCGGCAGAAATTGCTAAATTACCATTTTTTATTGACGATACTCCAGCATTATCGATTTCGGCGATAAGAAGTCGAGCTCGCAGAATGGTTCGCAAGCATAACCTATCATTATTGGTTATTGATTATTTACAATTAATTCGCGGAGTTGGAAAGAGATCAGCAGAAAATCGCGTTCAAGAAGTATCTGAAATTACTCAGGGATTAAAAGCAATTGCTAAGGAATTTAACATTCCTGTTATGGCATTATCGCAATTATCTCGGGCGGTTGAACAAAGGGAAGATAAAAGACCGCAACTTTCTGATCTTCGTGAATCGGGATCAATTGAGCAAGATGCTGATGTGGTTGCGTTTATTTATCGCGATAGTTATTACAAGGAAAGAATGCGTCCACCCGAAAATGAAGCTGATAAATTTCAAAGATGGAAAGTTGAAATGCAAGAAGTTGCCCATAAGGCTGAGGTGATTATTGCTAAGCAAAGAAATGGTCCAGTTGGTAGTGTTGATTTATTTTTTGATGCCGAATTTACAAGGTTTGGCAATCTTTTTTAAAATTATCAAAAATTGTTTGACTGTTTTAGTGCGATGTTTAGAAATTTAAAATATTAAATTTTTTTTAGATAATTTTTAATTTTAAAATTATCAATGAATTAGTTTTGTTTATGACTCAAGAAAAATTAAAAATTTTATGCGTTGAAGATGAGGTGGATATTAGAGAAAATATCGCCGAAATTTTAGATGATTGCGGATATGAAGTTTTTGAAGCGGATAATGGAAAAAGTGGATTTGATAAATTTCTTCAAGTCAACCCAGATCTAGTAATATCTGATATTAAAATGCCTGAAATGGATGGATATAATTTTTTAAAATTAGTTCGCCAAAATCGTAATGTTCGTAATAATTCTACGCCATTTATTTTTCTTTCTGCATTGGGTGGAAAAGAGGATGTTCTTAGGGGAGTAGAGCTAAGTGCTAATGATTATTTATTAAAGCCAATAGATTTTGAGCTATTAATGGCAAAGGTTAAAGAAAAAGTTAGTAATGTAAATCGTACAAAAATAAATCATCAAAAAGCAATTGATAATTTGAAAAGACAAGTATCGGTGATATTGCCAAGTGATATTTTTTCTTATCTTGATGTGGTAACACAAACTGCAAAATCCTTACAAGATGAGCCATATGGATCACTTCCTCATCGTGGATATCAAATTGATTTTAATAAAATTTATATAAATAGTTTAAAGATTAGAGCGTTAATTTATAATGCTTTGGATCATGATATCATTGATGAAAAGCTTAATGCTAATGAAAATATTTTTGATTGTTATGAATTATTGGAAGATTTTATTTCTAATCTTAGCGATAAAATTCGTCAAAGAATTGAAGTTACTAAAATTGAATCTCAAGAATCTTATAATTTAGAATTATTGCCAAAAATTAAATGCGATCATTTGGTAATTTTTGAATCATTGCGAAAAATTTTATCGCAAGCGTTAAAAGTTGCAAATGATGCAAAAATTAAAATCAATATTATCGCTGATCATCGTGATCAAATTGTGATAATTTTTTATGTTAATTCGAATGAAATTATTTCAGAAAATATCGATCTAAATAATTTTATAAATGAAAGCGAAATTTCGAAAATTTTAGATAAACAAAATATTCGCTTTGAGATTGATCAAAATCATCGAGATAGTGCAGTTATGACGATTCCCAAGCATCGTATTATTCCATTTCAACTCTAAAATCATAAGCTAAAATGCTTATTAAAATTAAAAAAAATGACCAGTAAAAATTTGAATAATATCAATTTAAATTTTGATAAAATAATCACTAATTCAATCGATGATTCGAAAAAAAATATTGCTCAAAATCAAGGATTTTTTTTAGCATTTATTTTAGGATATTTAGCATATTTAAATAATGATTTTAAGTTAATTTTTTATGCGATTTTTTTAACTTTATTTTTGGTAAGTGCTTATTTTCCAGAATTATTTTTAAGAATAAATTTTTTTACTCCTTTTGAAAAATTTAATAATTTTATTTTCAAATATTTTAGTTTAATTTTTAAGGCAATAATATTTTTAACAATTATTTTGCCAATATATTTTTACGCAAAATTTTTTCAAAAACATTTGTTATTTAGTGCTAAAAAACCTTTATCAGATAGCTTCTTTGTTGATTGCAGTTTAAATAAAGATAACCTTAAGAAATATTTTAATTTGTTAATTGTTTTTAAAAAAAACTAACAGATAATTGTTTTAGTTTTTTTATTAATAAATTAATAAATGTTAAGAGATAGTTATAATCATTATATTTTAGGAATAGCTGATGATGTTTGTGATTCGTCAATAACACTTATCCATGGTCAAAAAATTATCTCAATTGCTCAAGAACAGTTTTATAGCCGAAAAAAAAATGATAAAAATTTTGCCAATTTAGCTATAAAAAATATTTTAATAAATGCTAAATTAACATTGGAAGATATTGATTATATTGTTTATTTTGATAGTTCTTCAAATAGGTTTAAGAGTATTTTAAAAACTATTTTGACTAATAATTTCAAAGGTTTTGGTGATTTTATTTTTCATGATTTTTTGCAATTAACCTCAATTTTTTTTCATAAAAAAAATTTAATAAAAAAATTATTGAAAGTTGACAAAGAAATTTTGCAGTTAAGAAAAGTTAAAAAATCACTAACTTCAAAAGAGCTCTCACGAAAAATTTTATGGACAAATGCTAATCAAGCAAGTTGCGCTGGATGTTTTTTTTCTTCTAAATTAAAAGAATCAGCAATTTTATATTTTGATGATTTGCCTAATAATCCATCTCTTACCTTGGGATTGGGAAAGGGTAATAATATCAAGCTAATGCGTGAAATTAATTTTGAAGATTCGCTGATATTTTTTAAAAATTCAATTTTAGATTTTTTTGATGAAATAGATTTTACCAATAACCATCAAGTTTCTAATAAATCTAATCATCAAGATAAATCATTTGCAGAATTTTCAAGAATTTTAAAACAAGTTGTTGATATTAAAGAAGATGGTTCATTTGCCTTAGATTCTCAATATCTAAGGATTTCTCAAGGTAGATTTTTTATTAATGAAAAATTAGTTAATTTACTTGCTCCAATCACCACTAAATTTTGTGAAAAAACTAAATTATTGGAAGAATTTAACAAGGCATTTGATGAATTTATTTTAGTAATTTTGCAAAAGATTTTAAGACATTTAAGAAAAATTACTAAAAGTAAAAATTTAATAATTAACCAATGTGAATTGATAAATTTTAACATGTTTAATAAATTAAAAAAATTATCAATCTTTGAAGAAATAATTTTAGTTAAATATCCTAGTGGAGTATTGCAATCAATGGGTTGTGCATTTTTTGTTTATCATCAATATTTGAATCAAAGTCGAAAATTATTTTTAGAAAATTTATCATTAAGTTTTTCACTTCCAAATTTTAGTGATCTTAAAATTAAAGAAAATTTATCAATTCTTAGAGCAAAATATTTGCATTTTAATCAAGAGTTACAAATTAATAATTTAATCTCCCAAAATTTATTTCAAGATAAGGTAATAGCTTGGCATCAAGGATATCTTGAATTAAATAATAATATTTTCAATTCACCAATTGTAATTTTTTCTGGAAAGGTTAATGATAATAATTTTATTAAAATTAAAAATTTTTTTGAAAGAAATTATCCCAATTCACAATCGCTTGGAATTGTTTGTTATCGTAAAAATTATCTTGATTTTTTTACGGGATCATTTCAAGAAATTTTAAAAGAATTTAAGAGCAATGAAATTGCAAATAATTTATTAGATAATGCCAAAAAATCCTTAAACTCAAGCATAGCCTTTGTTGAAAGTAGGGCATTTGAAGAGAATTTGGTTTTTTATAAAATATTAGAAAATTATCAACGATTATCTGAAAATAATTTTGTTTTTATTTTGCCCTTTATAGCTGATAATCAGTTTTTATGTTGCGATATTTTTGAATCATATCGAGTTTTTAAAAATAATCACATTGATATTTTATTATTAAAAGATTTTACTTTATTTAAAGATGATCAAGATTGTGATTGATAAACTAAATTAGAATCGCATGACTATGTTTACTTGGTAATTTTACTTGGCATGTTTACTTTTTAATTTAAAAATTTAAAATAATTTAAACAAATTATAGATCAATAGTTTCTAATATAATGTCACTAAAGTTAATGAAAAATAATGAAAAAAAGCAAAAATCAATAAAGAAAAAAAAATCTCTTAGTTATAAACTATTTTTTTCTTTTTTGATTATTTTAGCTATTTCACTTTTTTATTTTGTAATTTTAGTATCAACTAAACCAATGTCATTTCCCGTCCTCTCTAACAAGGTTGAGGAGATCTTAAAAGAAAGTTTTGGAGATGATATTAAGATAGAAAAAACCTATATTAATTTTACTAAATATGGCAATATTCGCATAGTTGGAACCAATATTAGCTTGTTTTATGAAGTTAATAACAAAGAAAAAAAGACAGCTCAAAAACAGGTTTTAATACTTCCAAGAATTGAAGCGGAATTTTCGATTATTAAAATGTTTTTGTTAAAATTTCAGCCTGAAAAAATTTTAATTATAGATCCAAAAATAACCATTAATCTTGCGATATTTACCGATAATAAAAAATTTAATTTAGACAATAATCAAGCTTCTATTGATAATTCTGAAAATGGAGATTTATCGGCAATTACTCAATTTTTGCACAAGATTCGCAAAGGGGATATTTTGATTGAAAAATTTGAATTACAAAATGCACATTTAATTTTAATTAATGGGGATCTTAAAAATCAAATTTACATTAAACAAGCCAAGATCAGAGCTGATTCCCGTAAAAAAGATTTAACCATTGAAGCTCAAAGTTTTTTAAAAATTAACAATGATGAAAATATTGTTAATATTAACACTGAATGTTTATTTTTTAAGGATTCAAGATTGCAATGCGATAGCGATATCAAAAATTTTGCTCCTAAATCATTAGCAAGTTTTCATGAAAATCTTAGCGATCTTGATAAAATTTTTACTAAGCTTGATGGTAAAATAAAATTAAAAATGAATCATAAAAAAATTAAAAATATTGAATTTAATTTTAGCGCTAATCAAGCAAGTTTTTATTTGGCAAAATATTTTTCTCAAAAAATTGATCTTAATAATTTTAAAATTCACGGAGATTATGATCATGAAATAGGAATGCTAAATTTATCACAAGTTGAAGCAGATATTTTAAGTGAAAATATTAAGCAAGGAATTGTCAATCCTCATTTATCGATGACTTTCATGGCTTCCAAGCTTGAGGATAGTAAATTAAAAATGGATTTTTTTATTAGAGCACAAAATATTTTGCAAGTTGATCTGAATAAATTTTGGCCAATTTCGCTAAATCAAAATGATGTTCGTAAATGGGTAATTGAGCATTTAAGCGATGGAATAATTAAGAATGCTTATTCGAAATTTACTTTAATTGGTGATGAAAAAAAAGATTTTCAACTTAGCGAAATAAACTCAGAAGTGATATTTGCTGATATGAATCTAAACTATGATTCATATTTCCCGAAAATAAGTAATCTTCTAGGTATAGCTAGATTCAATAAAAACAATATGGAAATCAGTATTGCTTCGGGAGATGTTTTGCAAAGTAAAATTAGTAATGCAATGGTTAGAATTGACGATTTTAATCAAGAAATTCCTATTTTAAAAATTACTGGAAACCTTGATGGAATTGCTAGCGATCCATTGAAACATGCCAATTATCAAGCTAATTTTGCTAGTGAAGTTGAAAAATATTTAAATGGCAATGCGCAAAGTAAATTTGAAATTCATCTGCAATTAGTTGAAAATATTAATCTTGAAAAAATCCTTATTTCTGCTAATTCCCAGATATCTGGTTTGAAGAATGATTTTGTTAATGGTAATGTTAATGTTTCGGTATTTAAAGATTTTAACAGTAATAATTTTATTAACAATTTGGATTTAACTAATTCACAAATAAATCTTGAGGATTTTGATATAACTAAAAATAACAATATTGAGTCAAATCTAAAATTTAACTTAGTAATTAACGATAATAGTGATTTGTTATTTAAAAATATTGAATTATATAAAATCGAAGAAGAAAAGAAATTACGAAATAAAAAAACCGTTATTTCTAAAATATATAGCTCGATAAGAGGTGATTTTATCCTAGATAATAATAGCTCGATGATTAAATCATTGAAATTAGAAAATAAAAATTTTGGTAATAATAATTTTAATTTATTTTATGATTATGATTTTTCAAAAAACTTAACAAAGGTTATGATTAAAGGTCAGAAGTTTTATGCAGGAGGTTTTTTACAAAGTAAAATATTAAGCCAAAAAAATCATAAAAAAAATCATAAATCAAATTTATTTGATAATTTATTTTTATCGGTAAACCTCAATCGAGTTGAATTATTGCGTAATAAATTTCTTAGAAATTTTAATATTTTTTTGAATTGTAAAAATAATTTATGTCCATCCTTTTTGATTTCTGCAAATTATGATAAGCTTGATACCATTAGCTTGCAAGCTACCAAGAAGGCCAAGGATGATTATGTATTAATCGATGGAAGAATAACCGATATTGGCTATTTAAGCGAAGGATTGGGAATTTCAAATCTTATTGCAGAGGGTAATTCCAAAATTACTTTAAAACAGCGAAATCTTGAAAATCAAATCAGTATAGATGGAAAAATTATTATTGATGACGATATCACTATTTTTGAAAATGAAACTGTCAAAAGATTCGCAAATGATAATCTTTATTCACAAATTAAAGATTCAATATTTTCTAGCAATAAAACTACTTTCAATTCTCTAAAATTAGATTTTATTTTTCATAAACAAATCATCAAAATAAATTCATTAATTGCTAATAATTTTAAAATTGGCATTACGGCAAAAGGAGAAATTAATCTCGCAAAGCAAAGCTATAATCTTAATGGCATGATCATTCCAGGATATATCGTAAATAGTTTATTTGGGATTGGAAAAATCCCATTAATTGGCTCGGTAATTAGCGGAATATTGACGGGAGGACAAGGTGGAGGATTATTTGGACTTCGTTATGAATATGTAAAAAAACCAAATGATAAAGAAGGAAAATTAACTACTAATAAAATCTCAGCCTTTGTTCCTTCAACTATTCAAAATCTCTTTGCTGATTAATTTAGCTATAATATTTAAATAACTAACAACTAACAAGAATTAACTATTATAACTAAAAACAATATTTATTAATTTGTCTTAAAACTTATTAAACTTATTCAAGAAATTTTTAAGAAACATCTTTAGCGATATCGCTTCTTACAAATCCCTCATCCCAATTGATTTTTGCAATTAAATCATAAGCTTTACGACGAGCTTCTTCAATAGTTGATCCACTTGCTACAACATTTAAAACTCTCCCCGAATTAGCAATTATTTTATTATCAATCCAATTTGTTCCTGCGTGAATTAATTGCAAAGAAGAATCATTATTTTCAATAAGTTGATCTTCAATTAAATTAAGATTTTTAATTTCAATTCCTTTGCGAAATTCTTGAGGATATCCTTTGGCACAAATTACTACGCAAACTAGTTTTTTTTCTTCAAAAAATTTAATTTTAAACTGATCTAATTTTCTAAAAATTGCTGATTCAATTAGTTCAATAAAATTACAATCCAATCGGGGAAGTAAAACTTGAGTTTCGGGATCGCCTAGGCGAATGTTGAATTCGAGAAGTTTAATATCATCATTATCAATCATTAATCCTGCAAATAAAATTCCAACAAATGGAGCATCGATTTTTGCCATACCTTGCAAGGTTGGTTTAATAATTTTTTCAATAATTTTTTCTTCAATTGATTTATTAATTTTAGCGGATGGGCTATAACTTCCCATTCCTCCCGTATTTAATCCAGTTTCACCTTCACCAACTTTTTTATGATCATGAGCAAAGCCAATTGGCAGGAAATTTTTACCATCGCAAATTACAAAATAACTTACCTCAAAACCTTTGAGAAATTCTTCAATAATGATTTTTTTTCCAGCATCGCCAAATTTACCGCGAAAAATTTCGCTGATATTTTGTTTAGCATCGTTAAAATCACAAGCAATGATTACACCCTTTCCAGAAGCTAGTCCATCGGTTTTTATTACACAGGGAAAATTGATGTTTTTGATAAATTCAAAAGCCGAAATTTCATTATCAAAAGATTGATATTTCGCAGTTGGAATATTATTTTCATCGGCAATTTTTTTCATAAAAATCTTTGAACCTTCTAATTGCGATGCTTTTTTATTTGGTCCAAAAACTGCAATATTATTTTTTTGCAACTCATCAACTATTCCTAAAGTTAATGGTTGTTCACTTCCAACAAAAACAAAATCAATTTTATTTGATTTGCAAAAAGTAATGATTTTTTCAAAATCGCTAATGGCAATATTTTCAATATTTTTGGCGATTCTTCTTGTTCCAGCATTTCCTGGAATTGCAAAAATTTCACATTCTTGCGAATAATTTTTTGCCGAATTTTTTAATGTCAAACAAATAGCATGTTCTCTACCACCCGAACCAATCACTAAAATTTTTTTTATTGCAGATTTTGTCATAAGTTTTATTTTTTAAAAAATTAAAATTTTTAAATAGCAAATTACAGTTTAGTCTTTAATTTTAAAGAAAAATAAAATTTTATAATAAGTTATTTAATTGAATTTTTTATGAACCAAATTTTATGAATAAAATCTTATGAATATTAAAGAAGGAAATTTTCTTGGCCATACTGTTAAATCTTACGATAAAGATCTTCAATCAATCTCAAAAACATTAGATGAGATGTTGGAATTGGTGATGGAATCAATCGATATGGTTGCTCAAATGTTTAAAACTCGTGATCAAAATTTGATCGAAAAAATCACTGCTCATGACTATAAAATCAATTCTCTTGATCATTTGATTGAGAAAAAAGTAACTGCAATTTTGGCTCTGCGTCAACCAATGGCTGTAGATTTACGATATACTATTTCATCACTTAAAGTTTCATCAAACTTAGAGCGAAGCGGAGATCAGGCAAAAAGTATTATCCGTAAAATTGCTAGATTAGAGCAAGAGAACTTTGCTAATGATATTGAGCAATCATTAATTTCAATGATTGAATTAAGTAAAACCATGGCAAAAGAAGCGATTACTGCATTTAATAATCACGATTTAGACCTCGCCAATCTTGTCTTAAAGCAAGATGATGAAATCGATAAAATCTATAGTGATTTATTTCGCATTATTGATCACGAAAATTTTAATCGCAAAGAAGTTAAGCAAATTACCAATATTTTATTTATTGCAAAAAGTTTTGAAAGACTTGCCGATCATTCAACTAATATCGCTGAAATCGCTGGATTTGTAGTTACGGGAGAGATTAAATAATTTTTAATTTAAAATAATTAAAATTAACAAAATAACACTATTTTAAACATTAATAAACTATTATTGTTTGTTTTCGCCAAAAATAGTTAAAATATTTTAAAAATTGATAATTTTTTTATTTTAATAATTTTAGCAATTTTGACAATTATTTTGCAGTTAATTTTAGAAAAACTTTCTAAAAAAAATCCTTGGCTTTAAATTTTAAATGAATTATAATAACCTTGTTTTATCTAGGTATTTCAAGGTTTTATTACTAATTCTTTGAAAATAATATTTTAAAAAAATTATGCAAAGTAGAGAAGAAAAACGTCAAACTGGTCAAATTGCTAAAAAAGATAATAAGGATTTTCTTGATTTTGCCAATAAATTTCCAAAACAAAATATGGAAAGAAAACCCGATTGGATTAGGGTTAAAGCTCCAACTTCCCAAGGTTATATTGAAACCAAAAAAATTCTTAAAGATCGTAAATTACACACTGTTTGCGAAGAAGCATCATGTCCAAATATTGGTGAATGTTGGGAAAAAAAACATGCAACGGTGATGATTCTCGGATCGGTCTGCACTAGAGCTTGTTCATTTTGTAATATTGAAACTGGAAAGCCTGATATCGTTAATCCTCATGAGCCTGAAAATGTTGGAGAAATTGCCAGAGTTTCTGGTTTAGCTCATATTGTCATTACCTCGGTTGATCGCGATGATTTAATTGATGGAGGAGCGAGTCAATTTGTTGAATGCATCAAAAGCGTTAGAAGACAAGCTCCGCAAACTACTATCGAAATTTTAACTCCTGATTTTTTACGAAAACCGAGTGCATTAGAAAAAATCGTCGAAGCTAAACCCGATGTCTTTAATCACAATATCGAAACCGTACCAGGACTTTACAATCTAATTCGTCCAGGAGCTCGATATTTTCATTCACTTCATCTTCTTAAAAGAGTTAAAGAGCTTGATCCTTCGATATTCACTAAAAGTGGATTGATGGTTGGACTTGGTGAAACCAAAGATCAAATATTGCAAGCAATGGATGATATTCGCTGTGCTGATGTAGATTTTTTAACAATTGGTCAATATTTACGTCCAACCTCAAGACATGCTCCCGTCGATCGTTATGTTCATCCCGATGAATTTGAGTTCTACAAAAAAATGGCTTATAATAAAGGTTTTTTGATGGTTGCATCAAGTCCACTTACTCGCTCATCATACCATGCAGGAGATGATTTTGAGAAAATGCGTTTGCAAAGAAATAAAATTCTGTCAAAAAATACCTAAAATATTTTTTCTTAAAATTTATTTTTGCAAATATTGTTGATTACTATTTTTTGAGCCAAGTCTATTGAAATTACTATTAGCAGGAGCTCTACTTGGTGATGATGAGTTTGGTGATAAAGTAATTTTTGGTAAATCTCTTTGTACTTTTTTATTTGATGATTCTTGGAATTTTTTAACATCCAAATTATTACCTAAATTTGGTTCATTATTTTTAATTAAAGTTAGATATGCTCCATCGGGGAAATCTTTTAATGAATGATAATTCAAAATTGAATTTGTCGTAGCAATAAAAAATGGAACATCTAAGGCTAATGCTATTGAACTGCAATATTGCATAATTTGATGATTATCAAATTGCGATTGAGATTTTAAATAAAATCCTAAAATGGTTAGAACAAATGAAGTTGTCCCGTAAGAAAAAGCATCATTGCGAGATTTTTTAATCTGGGCATTTCTTGCCAATTCTATATCTGTTGAAGATTGATCTTGATTGTTATTTGTTAACATAATTTACCTTGATCATTAAATACTATTTTCTTTTTTAAATGATGTAATTGAATTTTAAGTAATCATGTCGCAAATCTTGATTCTCTTGTTTGCTAGATTGACTTTCAAATTCAAATTTTGGAAAAAATTGAAAAATTGTAAAAGTTGAGATATTTAATAAAATTTTAACCGCAAAATCATTATTTGTTTAAAATAATGATTTATTTTTAAAATGTTATTCGCTATTAGGTTTCGCTAGATTCAAAAGAAAATAATTATAATAA
This sequence comes from Rickettsia typhi, assembly GCA_945878005.1. Lineage (GTDB taxonomy): Bacteria > Pseudomonadota > Alphaproteobacteria > Rickettsiales > UBA1997 > CAILUF01. The sequence goes on from CAMCSJ010000026.1 coordinate 13,460, forward strand.
AACCTAGATTTTATTTTTAAAAAATAAATTTAATTTTAAACATAAATTAAAAAATGCAAATAGTTATTATGCAATTATTTTTTTTCTATAAATTATAATTTCTTGTTATTTTTAATAATATCACGACCAAGATTGGCAATGGTTTGCGATAAGTTGTCATCATCAAAGCCATTTAATTTTTTTTGTAAATATTCTTCTTGATCAGGATTTAGGATAATTTTTTGTTCGTTAAGATTTTTAATATTGAGAGGTTGTTGTTTAACAATAATTTTATTGATAGTTTTATAACCATAAAGGCTTGCGATAGTTTCAATTATTAACTCGCAATTATTCTCAATAAAAAATGCGATTGCCGAATTATAGGCAATGATTGTAAGCTTTGCACTTTTATGATCCTTGCTAAAACTTACCATTTTTGGACTACAAAAACGAGCATATTTTTTGCCAATAATTTGCGACCAATTTTTTACCAAATTATTAATTAAAATAAATTCTTTTTTTGATCCGCTAAAAAGAGGTTGTAAAACTTGGTTAATATTTTCTTCAATTGATTTTGGATAAGATTTTTTTCTTTGAGGATCAAAACCATTAGGATTTTTTTTCATTTTCTTTTATTTTTTTACAATTAAAAAGATAATCATAAATTAAATTATCGCAATCATTATATCAAATTCAATGTTTAAAACTCCTAAATTTTGGCAAGCTCCAAACATTATAGCTCTTGCATTATCGCCATTTAGTTTAATTTATTTATTTTTTTATTTCCTAATTAAATTTTTAACAAAAACTAAATCGGTAAAAATTAAAATTATTTGCGTTGGAAATTTAACTGCAGGAGGGCAGGGGAAAACTCCAACTGCGATTGCAATTGCCAAAATATGTGATGAATTAAAAATTAAATATGCATTTTTAAGTCGAGGATATCAAGCAAATTATCAAGGAGATTTAAGAAAAGTTGAAAAAAATGATTTAGCAAGCGAAGTTGGGGATGAACCTCTGGAGCTTTCTCAAATAGCTCCTACTTATATCGCAAAAAATCGTTATCTTGGTGCAAAAATTTTAAGCGAAAGCAATCAATATGATTTGTTAATTTTAGATGATGGCTTGCAAAATAATCATTTAAAAAAAGATTTAAAAATTGTGGTAATTGATGAAAAAATTATCTTTGGAAATAACTTAGCCCTACCAGCTGGACCGCTTCGCGAGCCAATTGGTTTTGGATTAAATAATGCTGATTTAATCATTTTTATTGGCAATCAAAATAATCAATTGCCCAATGAATTAACTTCTAGGTTAACTAAAAATTTATCTGAAAATAAAATTCTTAGAGCTGATTTAAATGTGCTAAATAATGAAAATTTTATTGGCAAAAAAATTATTGCATTTTGTGGAATTGCTTATCCTCAAAAATTCTTTTCAACTCTTGAAAAGCTTGAATTAGATATTGTTGAAAAAATTTCTTTTGCCGATCACCGCTCCTACAGCCTTAAAGATCTTGAAAATTTAATGGCTAAATTAGCTAAAAATCAAAATCCCCAATTAAACAATTATAGCGATCCAAATCAAACGATTTTATTGACCACCAAAAAAGATTGGGTAAAGTTTTCAAAAGAATATCAAGATAAAATTTTTTATCTTGATATTGCCATCAAATTTATCGATGAAGATTTAATTAAAACAAAAT
>CAMCSJ010000027.1 GCA_945878005.1 Rickettsia typhi
GCCATTTTTGTAAAAATTTTTCTTTCCAGTTTTTTAGATGTTGCTACATCCACTGAAGCTCTAGTCCTTCGACCCCCCACGGCTCCCAAACCGCAACTACCGTTGCGATTCGCTCGCCTGCTCCCCCTCAAGGGGGGAGCTTAGAGCCCGAGAGCTTCGAGACTATTTAGCGAAATTGTAGGGATGTAAGACCCTAGTGGGGAGAGGGAGTAGATCGAGATTTCCTCTGAGTCGCGAAGCTGAGGAGAGGGAGTAGATCGAGATCTTGTTAGATCCCATGCAAATAAAGCTTTTCGACCCCCCACGATTTAGAAGGACTTAACTACCGTTAAGCCCTTCTAAATCTGCTCCCCCTCAAGGGGGGAGCTTAGAGCCCGAGAGCTTTAAGGGCATTGCACAAAAATTGTAGGGACTGACAAGCCCTCAAGGGGGGAGTTATGAGCCCGTAGGCTTTATGAGTGTTTTACAGGTTTTTTTAATAATGTAGGGATGTAAGCCCTCAAGGGCTTAGCTACAGCCTGAAGGTTTTTGTGAGCTTGCATAAAATTTTAGTGATCTAAGTCTCACAAAATGAGTGAGTAAACCAAGGATTTCCCTAAATTTGCATAAGCAAATTTAGTGCATTAATTATGCGGAGGTAAAACTTCAAATAAATAACCTTCAAAATTTTTATGAAATTCAACTTCAAAAGATTGTAAAAATTTAAAGTTTAAATGTCGTCTTAAATAATCTTTTTGAGCATCAATATCGCCCTTTTCTTTAATAAATTCAGGGGGATTTTTAAGAATATTTTCAAGCTCTTCACTATCATCTTTGAACTCGATAATATCTAGATAAAATTCTTTCTTAAAATCAACATCTTCATTGTCAAAATCACCTTGAGCTTGATTATTTTTTTCGAGCAATTCGCTTGAATTTTTATTTTTATAATATGATCTCATATCATATTGAATTATCTCTCCAAGCCTTGATTTATCGAGAACCAGAACCGCATCCGCAATATCAAAATAAAAATTGTAAACCGGAATTTCAAAATGCTTGTCATTTACTAAAAATTCATAAAATGCTATTTGATGTTTTTGATCTTTACTTGAATTAGCTTGCTTGGTTTGATCATTTAAATATTTAAAATTATCTTTATAAAAAGTTCTTTTTTGCATTTCATTGGTAAAATAATGTGGATTAGTTAACAAAATAATCACCGCATTTTCCTTAAATTCATCTAAAATATCGTTAAAATAATTTAGATCTTTTTTAGAATTTTCTTTCTTAATTTTATCAATGATTTTCTTAATAATTTTTTTATTTTCAGAATTAGCCATAGCACTTCCAAAGGGATTATTAGTATGAACATTGCTATTTTTAACAAAAGGTTCTTTATCGATTAAGGCATCAAAACCAAATAACTTTATTTCAGGATTTTCTGCTTTTTCTTTTAGCCCAAAAGGTGAAAATAATTTTTTAATTAAATCTGAATTTTTATATTGTTTTTCACCATCTTTTTTGTATTTCTTAACAAATTCTTTATCGACATTTGCTTTAGCAATTACTTCATATTTTTCACCATTTAAAAAATCGATTATTTTGTTTAATTTTTCTTCTATTGCCGTAATTCTATATTTTACATTTTCAATTTTATTTATTTTTAGTAATTTTAAAAATATATAATCAAATTTTACTTGTTCGTTTTTCTTTATCGAATTATGTAAAATGATTTCGAGATTATCATGATTTAATTTAAGTTTAACATCTGACAAGATTTTTTTAATATCGCCAAAAAATTCTCCCCCTCTTTTATCGCCAATAATTTTAGCAATTTCATCGCCGATATTTTGCGAAAAATTTAAATTATTTAATAAAAAATATATCAAAAAATTATTAATTCTTTCACCATCTCCGCTCATCCAACTCATAATATCATTGAGACCCATTTTATTTCTCTCATATTGATCAAGCCCAGTTAAATGGTTATATTTTGGATCAATTTTTATATGGCAATATAGCTTGATGAATTTATCGCCTTCACTTTCAAAATACTCAATAATATTTTTGGGAATAGTTAATTGAATTTGCAAAATTTTAGTTAAATTTTTAGTAATTTCATTAATAAATTGTAAATTTTGTGCCAAATTTTCTAAAGTTGTTTCGCTGAAAATCCAAGCTCCAAGACCTAATAATGAAGCTTCTTGATATTCTTTAATTTTGTGAAAAATTTCATCATCGGTTTTGAAATAATCATTAAAAAATAAACGATTAGAAACTTTTAAGGTGTGTTGAAAATTATTAAAATCATTATTATCAAAACATTGCTTTACTAAATCTCTAAAATAAATTAGAAATTCTATGGCATAATTTTCAAAAAATTCAGGAGTGATTTGTTTGTTTTCATAACTTATATTTAAATTATATTTTACCAATTCCATAGGAGTTATTCTCGATCTATCAAGTAAAATATTAGCAATATTTTTTTCATTTTTCGATAATTCATCTAATTTTTTATTAAGTTCAAAACCTTTGCTATACATAGCTTGGTAATAATAAAAATAGCTTTGAATTTGATTATTAAATTGATGCTTGTTTTTAGTGATTAAAAATTTTTTTTCTAAAATAATTTTAAAAATTTGTCGCGGATGAGATATTAATTCTGCGAAAGTAATTGAATCTGTTGAAAGCGGAATATAATGCAAATAACTATATAAAAATTTATATTTTGCACACCCCAAATAAATTTTGGGATTTCTTTTGGAATTTTTTGAATGATATTTAAAAATTTTTGACTAATATTTTGGATTGTTAATTTTAATAAAATCATCATCAAAAAAATTATTGAAATTGTTATATTTATTTGCTCAATATAATCTGGATATATTATCGAAAATCCAAAAATTAAATAAATAAATGCGATGCAATTAATGCCATTAAGCAATGTTTTTATTGGCTTTGGATCATTTAATGGCATTTTCATAAGGATTAAATTTCCAAGAAGCAACTAAAGTCAATTTTAAATAAGGATTTTATTTTTTAAGATAAGTTATTTATAATTTTATTTTACAATAATAATTGTGCAAATATTTTATTTAATTGTAAAAACCTAATCCAATTCATAAGTTTTTTGCCAATCTAAATCATCGAGAAATTTTGGTTGATCTGCTTTAAGTAAAATAAAATTTTCAATTGCTAAGACATCGATTTCGGTACGCATAAAACAGCGATAAGAGTCTTGTGGACTACAAACAATTGGTTCACCACGAACATTAAATGAAGTGTTAATCAATATTGGACAATTGGTGAGCTTGTCAAATTCTTTGAGTAAATTATAAAATTTTTTGTTAAATTTTCCATCAACCGTTTGGATTCGAGCGGAATAATCAATATGGGTTACCGCAGGAATTTTTGAACGAGCAATGTTAAGTTTTTCAATGCCAAATAATTGCTGTTGTTCTTTGGTCATTAAAATTCTTTGATCTTTTTTTACTGGTGCAACCATGAGCATGTAAGGACTATCGATATCGTCAATTTCAAAATATTCACTAATTTTTTCGCGTAAAATTGCTGGAGCAAATGGACGAAATGATTCGCGAAATTTTATTTTTAAATTCATTTGCGATTGCATTTTATTTGATCTAGGATCACCGATAATGCTTCTTGCTCCAAGAGCTCTTGGTCCAAATTCTGTTCTTCCTTGATGCCATCCAATTATTTTTTGATCAGCTAAATATTGAGCAATTTTTTGACAATATTCAACTTGATTAGGAAGATATAAATATTTGGCATTAATTGAATCGAGATATTGTTTAACCTCTTCATCGCTATAAGCTTTGCCAAGATAAGAACCTTGCATATTATCGCTAATTTCATCAGCATCACGAGGTTTATTAAGATGATCAAAATAAATTGCCATTGCCACACCAAGCGCTCCTCCTGCATCTCCTGATGCAGGTTGAACCCAGATATTTTCAAAAATTTTTTCGCGAAGTAAAACTCCATTGGCAACGCAGTTTAATGCAACTCCTCCAGCCAAAGTAAGATTTTTTGCTCCCGTAATTTTCTTGGCAGTTTTTGCTAATTTAATTACAATTTCTTCGGTGATAATTTGAAGCGAACTAGCTAAATCCATTTCAAATTGGGTAATTTCGCTTTCAGATTTTCGAGGTTTGCGATTAAAAAGTTTGTTAAAATTTTCATTGGTCATCGTTAATCCATGGGTGTAATTAAAATATTTCATGTTTAAACGAAATGATCCATCTTCCTTAATATCAATTAAATTTTGCTTCATCAAATCAACATATTTGGGCTCTCCATATGGTGCAAGACCCATAACTTTATATTCACCCGAATTGACTTTAAATCCTGCGAAGTAAGTAATTGCTGAATAAAATAATCCTAGCGAATGAGGAAAATGGATTTCTTGTAAAAATTTTATTTTATTGCCAATGCCATGAGCTATTGCGGTAGTAGTCCACTCCCCTACTCCATCCATCGTTAAAATTGCTGATTCAAAAAATGGAGATGGATAAAAACAACTAGATGCGTGAGATTGATGATGCTCACCAAAAAGCAATTTTTTTTCAATTGAGGATTTAACAAGTTTGATAGTATTTTTATCATTATTGCCGTTAAGTTGAATGTTTGAAAATTCCTTGATTAGAGTATCTTTAAGAAATAATTTTTCTTTCAACCAAACTGGAATTGCCATCAAGAAAGATTGAAATCCTCGTGGTGCTTCGCTAAGATAAGTTTCAATCAATCTTTCAAATTTCAAAAATGGTTTGTCGTAAAAGCCAATAAAATCAACATCTTCTAACTTGATATTAGCTTCTTCAAGGCAATATTTTATCCCATTTATTGGAAATGAACTATCGTGTTTTTTTCGTGTTAATCTTTCTTCTTGGATTGCGCTAATAATTTTATCATCCTTGATTAATGCAACTCCCGAATCATGATAAAACGCTGAGATTCCTAAAACATAAGTCATAAAATCTTAAAATAAAGTATAAATAAATGGAGCAACAACTGACCCTTGAGCAAATATCAATATTACTCCCAGTAGTAACATAATGGTAATAATTGGCAAGAGCCAAAATTTTTTTCTTACCTTAAGAAATTTCCATAATTCTTTTATAAATGACATATTTTAAAATAAATTAGTTAAGTTTGAAGATAATTTAATATAATATAATTTTTATTTATTATTTTGTAAATAACGATATTTTATAACATTTTCCAGGTTTTTAGCAATTTCATTTGCCACCATAATTGATCCTTCTTTATTCAAGTGAACCACATCATAAATGTATTTTTTATCAAATTTTATATCACTGGGAATTTTTTTAGCAAGATCAATCAGCAAAACATTTTCTTTTCTAGCAGTTTCGCGAATTTTTTCATTAAAAATTATGTAAAGTTTTTGGTATAATTTGCTTGCTTCATGACCTCTTTCATTAATAAAATTAGGATCATTCTCAATACGATTTGCTTGAGTCATAAGCACGGGAATAATTTTTTTAGCCTTAGCAATTGCAATAAAAATTTTTAAGTTTTCAACAAAATCTTCGGTAATTCTTTGATGTTCTTTACTATCATTTAAAATTCGATTTCGCCATGAAGAATCCAGTGACCATTGATCTTGCTTAACATAACTATCGCGATTTTTTTTATCACAAGAAATTGGAGCAATGACCTTATTGTGATTCCAATAACTACCTTCGTAAAATAATGCTGATAAATCATTGATATTATGCATCATCACTACAATATCAGGCTTCATAGGGATTAATTTATTTAGCAAAATATCAATTGAATGCAGAGAATTATTGCCACTTTTTGCAGAGTTATAACTATTGATTTTAAGCTTTAATTTATCTTGAAGAATTTTTCCAGTTAAATAAGGAAAACGAAATTCTTCGTCAACCATTTCGCATTCGGTAGTTGATCCACCTAAAAAGAAAATCTTAACTTGCGGATCTTTATTGACTTGCGATGGAATAATAAAACCATTTTCATCGGTTCTTAAAAAATATTTTTTATGCTCTAAAGTTTCATATTTTTGAGGTGGAGTTCTTTCGTAAACCGTATTTTTTTTATGCTCTCTTAGCCTGATATTTCGCTCTTGATTACATCTTATTTGATAAATTATTTTATCATAAATGCTATATTTTTCTTGAGAATTAAAATCTTGTAAAAAATCAAAAGTTAAAATTTTAAACAATAAAAAACAAAAGATAGAAATAACGATTGAACACAAAATTAGCGTAGAAATTTTAGGATATTTTGTTAAAAAATTGCTAGACATTTATTTTAAAATTGATTCTTCATATCTCCAAGCTCTAGATCTCGAGGCTTAAAATAACTTGCTAAATTCTTATCAATTTTTTTATTCAATAAATCTTTTTTTAGAATTTTAAGAATTAAAGCAATTGGGGTAAAAATACCAAAAAATAACAAAAAAATAATTATTTTAGAATTTATTTTGCCAAGATAATTTCCAAATTTTATCCAACCTTGGAAAATATAAGTCTTAACATAAATCTCTGGATAAAAACTTGCCGAAACTACAAAAAACAAGCTTACGCAACATAGCGATATTACAAATTCTTCATTATTCCAAGCTAAAATTAAAAATAAAATTGCCCAAATAAATCCAAAAGCTCTTAATGTTTTATTATCAATCATAAAATTATTTTTTAAAAAAATTTAATACGAAAAAAAATTTTGTCAAATAATTTAACCCAGATTATCTCAATAAAATTTATTGATTAATTTTTAATCTAATTTTGTTAAACAATAACATCCTCGATCAAAATCTGAACTTTATCAACACCCATCCAATTGTTGATATTCAAGGTTGCAATCAATTTGATATTTTCATAATTTTTATTTGCTAACAAAACTTCACCAACTTTATTTTTTGCACTCCGAAAAGCTACCCCGCTAATTTGATTAGCAAAACCAATTGCCGATTTAGCAGTAAAAATGCAACTTACATGATCTTGAGTTGAACCAATTAATTGAGAGCGAATTTTTTTAGCATCATTGATTAAAAATCTAGGACGAGCATTTCCCATTCCAAATGGCTCTAGCTTAGATAACTCACTCAAAAATTCTAAATTAATTTGCATCATGTCAATTTCTAAATCAAAATCTGCATTATTAATTTTATTAATTTCTGCAACTTGATTTGCTAATTTATTGCAAAAAAAATTATGTAAATCTTTTAATTTATCAGCCATTAAACTAAATCCTCCCGCCATGGCATGACCTCCACCTTCCATCAATAATCCTTGCAATCTTGCATTTAAAATTTCCGCTCCAAAATCAATTCCTGCAATTGATCGACAAGATGCTTTTGCCTTATTGGTTGTTTCGTCAATGCTAATAACGCTTACGGGTTTATTATACAAATCCTTAAGCCTTGATGCAACTATGCCAATAACCCCTTGATGCCAATTTTTAGCAACTGCAAAAATTACCGAATCATTAACGCTAAATCCATCAACGCCCTGCTCTAGCCTTTTTACCGCTTCTTCAAGAACTTGCGATTCAATTTCTTTTCGCTCCTTGTTAAAATTTTCTAGCTTCACCGCAATTTCATTTACTTCTTTTTCGCATTCACTTGCTAAAATTCTACTTCCTAAATTAGCCTCACCAACCCTTCCTCCAGCATTAATTCTTGGACCAATTATAAATCCCAAACTATATGCACTTGGCTTGGAATCCATTCCTGCTAAATCACAAATTTGACGCAATCCTAAATTTTTTCGCTGTTGAAGAATTTTTAAACCAGCACTTACCAATGCACGATTTAAGCCAATCAAAGGCATAACATCGCAAACTGTTCCAAGCCCTACTAAATCCAGTAAATCAAAAAGATTTACCGATTTTCTCGTTGAAAAAAAATCCTGATCTTTAAGTTTTTTATTAACCGCAACTGCAAATAAAAATGCTACGGTTGCAGCGCAAATATTTTTAGGAGTAAAATTTTCATTAAGCGAATTTGGATTTATTACCGCAATTGCTTCGGGTTTATCAAGCACTCCCAAATGGTGATCAATTACGATAACTTCCAATCCAGCTTTTTTGGCATCTTCTAAAGGTTTAAAAGCAACCGTTCCGCAATCAACCGTAATCACCAAATCTGTCCCGTTTTTTTTGAGATTTAACAATGCTTGTGAATTTGGTCCATATCCTTCTAAAACTCGATTAGGAACATAAACTTCAACCTCAAGATCAATTTGGCGAAAGAACCTTACTAACAAAGCACTACTAGTTGCACCATCGACATCATAATCTGCAAAAATGGTAATTTTTTTACGATTTTTTATCGCTTCAATAACATGATCAACTCCTTCTTCAATTCCTGATAAACCAAAAGGATTTGGTAAAATATTTTTTATTTTAGGATCAAGAAAATCCTCAACTTCATCAAGATTAATTTTACGAATTGCCAATAATTTTGCAATAATTGGCGAAATCTCAAACCTTTGGGCAATTGCATTAGCAAGCCTTTGATCGTAATTTTTTGCTTGCCAAAATTTATCTAAAACCGATTGGTGTTTAAGTTCTTGCATTTAATTTTTTCCTTAATTTTTCCTTAAATTTATTTTAAAATAATATTTATAACAATAATTAAAACTTAACTAACTTTAACTAATTTGAATTAAATAAAACAAAATTAACTTAAACTTAACTAAAATTATTTTTTATATTTAAATTATTACTTTCAAATAAAAACTTAATTTTAAAGCTTATCGTAAGAAATTTTTTCGAGTTTTGCTCCACCGTGAGTTACCGCACCATAACGAGCACAACCTACAGTTTGAGCATATTTCCACAATGCTCCCGATTGATAATCATTAATTCTACTTTTAAAATTTTTACGACGATTATTAATTTCTTCATCAGAAATTAACACATCAATCGTGGAATTTTTAGCATCAATTTTAATTTGATCACCATCTTTCAACAAGGCAATCACCCCTCCCTCACTTGCCTCGGGACTAACATGACCAACGCAAAATCCTCGAGTTCCACCCGAAAATCTCCCATCAGTAATCAATGCCACTTTATTGCCCATGCCTTGACCATAAATTGCCGAAGTTGTTGCTAACATTTCACGCATCCCCGGACCTCCCTTTGGACCTTCATAGCGAATCACCAAAACATCTCCAGCTTGATATTGTTTTTGTTCAACTGCTTTAAAACATTCTTCTTCAGAATCAAAACATCGAGCACTTCCCGTAAAAACTAAATTTTCTTGCGACATTCCTGCAACCTTTACCACCGCTCCATCAACCGCTAAATTTCCTTTTAAAACCACTACCCCACCTGATTTAGATAATGGATTTTTAGGATGATAAACCACTTTTTGTTGATCGTTAAATTTAATATCTCGTAAATTTTCTTCCATCGTTTTGCCCGTTACCGTTAAGCAATCGCCATGAATAAATCCTTCATCAAGCAAGATTTTTAAAATCATTTGCACTCCACCTGCTTCAAACAAATCTTTAGCGACATATTTTCCCCCCGGTTTCATATCCGCGATATAAGGAGTTTTTTTGAAAATTTCACCAATTGCAAAAACATCAAAATCAATTCCGCATTCACTGGCAATTGCTGGAAGATGCAATACTGCGTTAGTTGATCCTCCCGTTGCAGCAACAATAGTTGCAGCATTTTCTAGGGCTTTAAGAGTAACAATATCTCGAGCTTTGATATTTTTTTCCAGCAAATTCATTACCGCTTTTCCCGAAGCATAAGCATATTCATCCCTTGATTCATAAGGAGCAGGAGCACCAGCAGATCCGGGTAATGCCAAGCCAATTGCTTCACTTACACATGCCATAGTATTTGCGGTGAATTGTCCTCCACATGCTCCAGCACTTGGGCAAGCAACTTTTGCTAAATCGAATAATTCTTTATCAGAAATTTTTCCTGCATCTCTTTGACCTACCGCCTCAAAGACATCAACAATAGTAACATCTTGATTTTTATATCTTCCTGGTAAAATTGAACCGCCATACATAAAGACACTCGCCACATTTAATCGACACATCGCCATCATCATTGCTGGTAATGATTTATCGCATCCCGCTAAGCCAATCAAGGCATCGTAGCAATGACCTCTCATCGTTAATTCAATTGAATCAGCAATTACTTCCCTAGAAACCAATGAGGATTTCATGCCATGATGACCATTGGCAATTCCGTCAGTTACGGTAATGGTAGTAAATTCTCGCGGAGTTCCTCCAAAATCTTTAACTCCTTTTTTAGCAGGTTGAGCTTGTCTAGCTAAAGCGATATTGCAAGGTGCCGATTCATTCCAAGATGAAACCACTCCCACAAAAGGTTTTTGCAAATCATCTTCACTTAAACCATCGGGATAAAGATCAGTTTTAATGTTGTAAAGCATGGTCTTGCGAGCCTCGCAACCATGAGAATTGGTGACATATCGTGATGGTAAATTTTTCTTGTTTATTTTCGTCATAAATACCTAAAAAAATTATTATAAAAAAATTGTTAATTAAAAATATTTAAACTATCTTAGAAGTAAATTTTTTAACCAAAAGTGTTTTTATGAAGAAAAAAAATATCACCGCATTTTCATTAATTGAAATTGCCGTAGTGATGATCATCATTGGCATTCTAGTTGCGGGAATTTCTCAATCCAAAAAACTTATCGCTCAAACGCGAATAAACACTGCTCGAGCCAATACACTCAGCTCGCCAATTCTCTCAACCCAAGGTTTAATCTTTTGGTTTGAAACAGTTTTAGAAAAAAGTTTTTTAGAATCCGAACAAGAAGATCTAGCTCCCATCAGCAAATGGAATGATCTCAACACTAGTCAAACTATAAAATTTGATTTAAATCAATCAGCTTCAACCAATCGCCCAATCTACTTAATCAAGGGTATTAACGATCTACCATCTCTGGAATTTATTGGCAATAGTTTTATGGAAATTCCTTATCACCTAATGTTAAATCCCGTGAGTTTTTCAATTTTTATCGTTGCTAAAATTAAATCATTACCTTCATCGCAAGTTTCAACAATCCTATGCAATAACAACTCCAATCGCGGATTGATAATCAATAGTTTTCTCAATCAAACAATTCCCAATTATCAAATTGGCCTTGGCGATAATTCAACTCTTACCACTCAAAATTTAGCAAGCACCAATAATGCTTTTAATAAAACTGATCTTATCACCATTATGCATTCTGGCACTGCTCTCACGAGCTTTTACAATTCAAATAATTCCACAAATGCCACAAATAATTTTGCAATTAATCTTGAAAAAAAATTAGTGGTTGGAGTTAATAATTGCAATTTAAGTTTAAGTAATTTTCTTCAAGGACAAATTGGTGAAATCATCATGTTTGATCGCAATCTTAAAAGCGAAGAACGAATTGCTATCGAAAAATATCTCATCCGCAAATGGGGAATTTCATCAAATTAATTCGCAAATAAAATTCCAAAAAATCACAGCGATATTAGATGCTCAAAGGTTTTAAATTTAACGAGCTCGAGATTCACCTTCTAACTCCAGCTCCATCTCGATCTTGAGTTTGCGGTCTTTTAGCTTTAATAATTGCCGTTAATAATTCTAACGAAGTATGATCCAAAGATTTAATTGGCAATCTTTCAAAAGAAAAAAATTGTAGAATATCTCTTTGATTAGGTTGCAATCTTTGTTTGTTAAATTTATTAATTTTTTCTTGAAATATATCCCGAACAATTAAATATTTATCTCTTTTTCCATCTATTCTAACATGGTCTGTTTGATTTGCAGGTGAGATTGAAAATTCTACATATTTATTTTTATAGTGACCCTCACCCAAATAAGTTACTTTGATATATTCTTTAGCATCTTCACCTTCACCTTTTTTTAGATATTCATAACGATACTTCACTAATGATTTAGCAGAAGTTTGTTGCGGATGAGGTGATGGTAATTTAGAATTGCCATCGCCACGAGATCTAGATCCAGCATTGTAGGATCGGAAGTTGCTATCGGATTGGCTTTGACGGGTTTTTGTTTCTTGAATTTGGGAGGCATGTCGTTGGGCTTGGGTGAGAGCATCGCTTTGGGCTTGTAGTCTTTCGACTTCGTCACGGAGTCCATCGGCTTCGCTTTTGGCTATATTGGCTTGGGCGGCGATTTCGACAAATAATTCTTGGTTTTTGGCATTGATGGTGGCGAGAGCAATGCGTTCCTTGGAGAGTTCCAAAAGGAGTTTTTCTTTTTCGGCGAGAGCGGCTTCGCGTTCGGCGGCGAGAGCGGCTTCGAGTTCTCGGTCTCGGGCGGCGAGAGCTTGGTCTCGGGCGGTTAATTCGGCACGGAGTCCTTCAGTTTCGCGTTGGGCGGCTTTGAATTGCTGGTCTTTGTTGGCGAGAGCGGCTTCGCGTTCGCCTTGGGCGGCGAGAGCTTGTTGGTCTCGAGCGAGAGCTTTGCGTTCGGCGGTGAGAGCGGCTTCGGCTTTGGCGGCAGCTTCCATGGTGACTTTGCGGTCGCGTTGGGCGGCTTCGCGGGCGGCGAGAGCGGCTTTGGTGGCTTCGAGTTCTCGGGCTCGGGTGGCGAGTTGACCACGGAGTCCTTCGTTTTCGCCTTGGGCTTCTCGGACTTGGGTAAGTTCGCTACGGAGTCCTTCGTTTTCGCGTTGGGCGGCTTGGAGTTGTGCGGCTTGGGCGGTGAGAGCAGCTTCGCGGGTGGCGAGAGTTGCTTCGCGGGCGGCTTCGCGTTCGCGGTTGGATTCTTCGAGTTGACGGGCTTGGGTGGCGAGAGCTTGTTCTCGGGCGGCTTCGCGTTCGCGGTTGGATTCTTCGAGTTGACGGGCTTGGGTGGCGAGAACTTCGCGTTCGGCGGCGAGAGCTTGTTGGTCTCGAGCGAGAGCTTCGCGTTCGCTTCGGACGGCTTGAAGTTGGGCGGCGAGGGCGGCTTCAGCTCTTTCAGCTCGGGCATTGGCGGTGGCGAGAACTTCGCGTTCGGCGGCGAGAGCTTGTTGGTCTCGAGCGAGAGCTTCGCGTTCGCTTCGGACGGCTTGAAGTTGGGCGGCGAGGGCGGCTTCGCGGTCGCTGACTCGGCGTAGGGCGGCTTCGCGTTCGCTTCGGGTGACTTCGAGTTGACGGGCTTGGGTGGCGAGGGCGGCTTCGAGTTCTCTGACTCGGTCGGCGAGAGCTTGTTCTCGGGCTTGGGCGAGTTCGCGACGGAGTCCTTCGTTTTTGCCTTGGGCTTCTTGGGCTCGGACGAGTTGACCACGGAGTTCTTCGGTTTCGAATTGGGCTCTTTGAGCTTGGTCTATGGCCACATCTAGTTCTTGTTGCATCTCAGAAACTGATTTAGAAGCAGCATCGCTATTTCTTTGGGCTTGGGTGAGTTCGCGACGGAGTACTTTGTTTTCGCCTTGGACTTCTTCAACTCGGGCGGTGAGAGCGTTTTCGCGTTTGTGTTGGGCGTCTTGGACTATTCGGGCTTGGGCGAGCTGGTCTTCGAGTTCACTCTTTTCTAATTTAGCTTGTCCTAGTTTTCCTTCGGCTTTGGCGGCAGCTAAAATGGCATTTTCTTCACTTTGCTTGGATTGGCTTAATTCTCTTGTTAATGTTTCAAGCTCTAGGTTTTGTTGATGGACTTGGAGTTGGGCGGCTTCGGCTTGTTGATGGGCTTCGCGTTGGGCGGCTTCGGCTTGTTGATGGGCTTGCCTTAATTGTTCTGCTAATTGATCACGGTTAATTCCTTGTTCTTTTTCTCTTTTTAATTGAAGCTTAAGTCGAGCAATTTCATCCTGAGCTTTTTTTAAATGACGAGATATATTTTCTCTAGTTAACTGTTCTTCAGAAAGAGAACTTTCATATTCAGTAATTTGGCGTTGGGATTGATTATATTTTACTAACAATTCATCAAACCTTCTGGCTTTATCTTGAAGCTCTTGATTTTGCAATTGGATTTTTTGAAAAAATTGTTGATTTCTTTCGTATTGTTGGGCTTGGGTTTGTTGCTGATTTGCGACTTCACGGAGTTGCTGATTGAGTAAGCTGTTTTGGGTAGTGAGAAGTTCTTGGGCTTCTTGTAATTGATGGACTTGGGCTTGGGCTGCTTGGAGTTGTCGTTGTGTTTGTGGATTTTCTACTGTAATAATTTTATCTTGATGGACGATTCGTTCAACAGGTACTTCAACAATTTTTTCAACAATTTTTTCAACAGGTACTTGAACAACTTGTCGATGGTGGGTATCAGTTGGTTGGTAGTAAGCACCAGCTGGTTGGGGAGCGACAAGTAGAGAATCAGCACTCGATGCCAAAGCGAAATAACTTTCACCATTAGAATTGATTGCAGGGGTTAATTGAATTTTTCTGTGAAGGGGTTGCGAGAATTCATATTTATTTTCCCGTTGATCCTGTAAATAATAAGTTGAAGTTGGATTAGAATAAAGTAATTTATTATAATTATTATCTTTGATCCTTATATTACAACTTAAAGTATTATTTGAATATACAATAACTTCACTACCTAAACTAAGATTTAAGGTAGCTAATACTGGTTGATGTGTGCCATAATTAACTAGGCTTCCATCAGTTTTTATTGTATATTGGGGATGGGGTTGGGGAATGAAATTAAGCATTTTATAAATATGATGAAATTTTATTTGATGAATTCATAATTTAATTTAATTTAAAATGCAAAATTAATTTTAAATTGTAAAAATTTTGATAAATTTTAATAATAATTTTTTAAATTAAAAAAATTTGTTAAGCAAATGACATTTTTTTAATTTCTAAAATTAAGAATATTTTTAAAATTAAGAAAAATTTTAAAACCAATTTTTGTTTTTAAAAAATCTTGCTAGAAGAATTGCGATTAAAAACATCAGGGTTGAAAAAATATAAAATCCATTGGGGTTTTGAGCACCAGGAATTTCATTAAAATTCATGCCAAATAAACCTGAAAAAAAAGTTAAGGGCATAAAAATAATTGCGACAAT
>CAMCSJ010000028.1 GCA_945878005.1 Rickettsia typhi
ACATCCACTGAAGCTCTAGTCCTTCGACCCCCCACGGCTCCCAAACCGCAACTACCGTTGCGATTCGCTCGCCTGCTCCCCCTCAAGGGGGGAGCTTAGAGCCCGAGAGCTTCGAGACTATTTAGCGAAATTGTAGGGATGTAAGCCCTTGAGGGGGAGTCGACGAACAAGCCTTTAGTGGTCAGTAAAGGCTTAAGGAGTCGGTGGGGGGTCAGAAAGCAAGAGTCATGTGGGATAATGCAAGAAATAAAAAACTAGATTAAAAAAAATTCTAAAAATGGCAATTTCTTGATTTAGATTTTAAATCCTAAAAATATGAAATTTTTTTAAATAAAAATGAAAGTTTTTTTGAGATTTTTTTAAGGATTCTTTAGAAATTTTTTAGTTTAAAAGTAAAATCAAGAAATCGCCATTTTTAAAAAAATTTTTCTTTTCAGTTTTTTAGATGTTGCTACATCCACTGAATCTCTAGTCCTTCGACCCCCCACGGCTCCCAAACCGCAACTACCGTTGCGATTCGCTCGCCTGCTCCCCCTCAAGGGGGGAGCTTAGAGCCCGAGAGCTTCGAGACTATTTCATGAAATTGTAGGGATCTAAGCCCTCAAGGGGGGAGCTTAGGTGCTCGAGTGTTTTGCAAGTTTTTTAATATTGTAGGGGCGTAAGGCGCACAGAGGGACTTGAACCCAATTGCCTTGCGGTGCTAGATTATTTTATGTAAATTAGATGTGGTGCACAAAATTAGATGTGGTGCAGATTTAGAAATTAGATGTGGTGCGCACAGAGGGACTTGAACCCAATTGCCTTGAGGTGCCTAGATTATTTTATGTAAATTAGATGTGGTGCAAAAAATTAGATGTGGTGTACAAAATTAGATGTGGTGCGGACGGAGGGACTTGAACCCACATGCCTTGCGGCGCTAGATCCTAAGTCTAGTGCGTCTGCCAATTTCGCCACGTCCGCATAATGTTAAAGTTAATTCCAAAGAAGCTTAAAGCTTAAGCTACTTCTTGTTTAACATTGATGAATGTGCGATTATTTCTTGCCGATTTAACATATTCAACAATGCCAGTAATTTTAGCAAAAATTGTATGATCCTTGCCAATCCCAACATTAAGACCCGGATGCCATTTGGTACCACGTTGACGAACAATAATTTGTCCTGGTTCAACTTCTTGACCACCATATTTTTTAACGCCAAGTCTTCGACCTGCCGAATCACGACCGTTCCTCGAACTACCACCTGCTTTCTTCGTTGCCATATTTTCTCCTAAAATTTTGAGTTAAATTTATTACTAAATTTAGCTTTTTTATAATTTATTTGGTTGTTTACTTTTGTTAAAAAATGATAATTTAGTTTCAATTTATTATCAATAAAAAGTAACTAAAGTTAAGTTTTTTAACTATTTATAACTTAAAGTTGTTGTTAAATAAACTAGCTCTTTAAATTAATTTTAAAGATTTATTTGAGTAATTTTTAACAAGGTTTGATGTTGACGATGTCCACGTTTTCTACGTGAATTTTGTCTTCTTCTTTTCTTTAAAATAATTACTTTATCATTTTTAAAGTTTTTTAATATTTCAGCTTCAACTTTAGCACCTGATACTAAAGGATCGCCAAATGAAATATCTTGTCCATTATTAACTAGTAAAACTTTATCGAAAGTAATTTTACTTCCAACTTCGCCTGTTAATTTTTCAACAATAATTTTTTGATCGTTAGCAACGCGATATTGCTTTCCACCTGTTTCAATAATTGCAAACATAACTTGTTTTGTAAATTCAGTTTATTAACTTTGAAAAGAGTTTGATTTCCCTAATAATTTATTCAATAATTTATCGAATAATTTTTTAGAAAATTTTGCAAATTTATGAATTTAAATTCTCGAAATTCCAAGAAAATACTAAGAAAATACCAAGAAAATAAATTAAAAATATAATTTAAAATAAATTTAATTTGCTTTAAATTTAGATTAAAATGGCTTTTAAGAAGTTATTATCAACCTCAAACTAATTTCAAAAAGATAGTATAATTTAGTTTAAATGATTTTTTTGTCAATGTAAAATTTTAAAAAATGTTTTCGGATTACTTCATAGCTAAAAAGAAATTATATCCTCAGCTTGCTAAAGGAAGGTTTCGTAGCCTTAAAAATAAATTAAATATCTTATTTTTGGGGATTTATTGCTTATCGCCTTTTTTAAGATTTAATCGCGGTGATAATATTTCAAATCAAGCGATTTTAATCGATATTCCTAATGGTAGAGCATATTTCTTTTTCATCGAAATTTGGCCTTCGGAAGTTTATTATCTCACGGCAATTTTAATTATTTTAGCAGTAGCATTGTTTTTTATAACTTCACTTTTTGGAAGAATTTGGTGTGGTTACGCTTGTTTCCAAACGGTTTGGAGCGATATTTTTATAATGGTTGAAAGGTTTTTTCAAGGAGATCGTAATTCGCGAATTATTTTAGATCGCAAAAATAACTTTAATAAATTTTATCGAAAAACCTTGACCCATCTAACTTGGATTATTATTTCTTTGTTAACGGGATTGGTGTTTTGTAGTTATTTTAGCGATGTTTTTTTACTTTATAAAAATTTATTTTCATTAAATATTTCGACAATAATTTTGGGCTGGACTATTGGTATTGCTGGAATGACTTATCTTATGGCGGGATTTGCCAGAGAACATGTTTGTACTTTTATGTGTCCTTACGCTCGATTTCAATCAGCGATGTTTGATGATAATACTCTGATTATTTCCTACGATGAAAAACGCGGAGAACCAAGAGATAAATATCATCAAGGAGAGGATTTTACCAAGCGTGGACATTGCATTGATTGTAAGCAATGCGTAGTGGTTTGTCCTACGGGAATAGATATTCGCAATGGTTTACAAATGGAATGCATTAATTGCGGATTATGTATTGATGCTTGCGATTCAATTATGGAAAAAATTGGATTACCAAAGGGTTTAATTCGCTATGATACTTCGTTAAATCTCAGCGATCCTAAGCCAAAAAATAAATTTAAAATTTGGCGATTACGAACCTTTTATTATTTGATAATTTTAATTTCGGTATGCTCTTTAACTCTTTATAGTCTAGTGAATAAAGCCAAAATTGATTTTAGTGTATCGCAAGAAAGAAATCCATTATTTGTTAAATTAAGTGATGGATCAATTCGCAATGGTTATTATTTAAAGATAACCAATAAAACTCATTATAATAAATATTTTACAATAAATATTGTTGAACCTTACGAGGCATCGTTAAAAATCCAAAATAATAATGAAAATTTTGTTAAAGTTAATGCCGAATCATCATTTATTTTTAAATTTTTTGTGACAATTCCTTCGCAAATAATTTCTTTAAATAAAGAAAATCGAGCTTTTGTTATCATGGAAATTAGCAGTAAAAATAGCGAATTAATCCAGCAAGAAAATTCTCAATTACAAATTACTAAAAATGAGCTTTTAGACAATCAAATCAAGGATAAAAACCTTAATGAAGATGATGATATTAATGAAAAAATATCGATAATATTCATTGGTGATTAATTAAAATATTTTAAATTATTTTAGGATAATTTAGTTAATTTTTAACCATTTGCCATTTTCTTTTTTAAAAGAATTATCAGGTTTAACATTGGAGATATTTGGATGATTTTCAAAAAAATAAAATGCTCGTTTAAATTTGTTAAGAAACTCAATTTCAACTTCATCAAGAAAAATTAAATAATCTGCTTGATTGGCATTAACTGTTTGATTGGTAATTAAAATTGGCTGACGAACTAAATCAAATCCTTGATCGTTAATGGTAATATGAGGAATAAATTTTGATCTACCATAACTCCATAATTGCTTATCTAATTCTTGCATTTGTGTTTCGCTTTTACAAAAAATTAAGGCTTTTTTTTGTTCATTAATGATTTTAATCAATATCACGGCAAGTCCTTTGACAATTGACTCGTCAACTTCATAAAAATTAATTTCGGTCTTCATAAATATTTATTAAATTCGTTTAAAACATCGCGATAAAGTTGCTTTTTAAAATTAACTATTAAGTCAATAATTTCATCTTTTGCAACCCATTTCCATTCGCAAAATTCAGGGTTTTCAAGATTGATATTAATAACCTCATCATTACCAGTAAATTGCAATAAATACCATCGTTGTTTTTGTCCTAGATATTTTCCACCCCAAAATTTTTTTTGAAGATTATAAGGTAAATTATAATAAAAATATCCCGAACTTTTTTTGATTATTTTGGCTGATTTTTCATCAATTCCAGTTTCTTCGTGAAGTTCACGAAATATTGCTACATCTTCATCTTCACCCGAATCAATTCCACCTTGAGGCATTTGCCAAGCGTTAGAATTATTGTCGATTCTTTTACCAACAAAGATTTTTTTTTGGGCATTAATTACTATTGCTCCAACTCCACTTCGGTAGAGATAATCTGGCTTGTCTGAAAAATTTTGATTTGCAATCATTGACTTAATTTACGATTAATTCTAAAAATAACTTTTTGAAATTTAATTTTTTATATTAAATCAACTTAATCAAAAATCAAACAATGAAATTTATTTCGACTCGATTAAATGCACCAATCATTAATTTTGAAGAGGTAGTGCTTCAAGGTCTAGCTTTGGATGGAGGATTATATGTCCCAGAATTTTTACCGCAATTTGATGAAAAAAAACTGATAGAATTAAAAAAACTTTCTTATCAAGATTTATTTTTTGAGGTAACTCGCTATTTTGTTGATAATGAAATTAATCCAAATGACTATAAAAAAATTATCGATAAATCTTATAAAAATTTTTCACATAATGCAATTGCACCACTGAAGCAGTTGGGTTCAAATCATTTTTTACTTGAGTTATTTCATGGTCCAACTTTGGCATTTAAAGATTTTGCTTTGCAATTTTTAGGAAATTTGTTAGATTATTTTTTACATAAAAGAAATCAACAAGCAGTAGTGATCGGTGCAACTTCGGGTGATACGGGATCGGCTGCGATTCAAGGTTGCATAAATTGCAAAAATTTACAAATTTTTATTTTACATCCCAATCAAAAAGTTTCTGAGGTTCAGAGAAAACAAATGACTTCGGTAATTTCTGACAATGTTTTTAATATTGCGTTAGAAGGAAATTTTGATGATTGTCAAGCGATGGTAAAAAAAATGTTTAGCGATGAAAGTTTTTTAAAAGGTAAGAAAATGGTTGCGATAAATTCGATAAATTTTGTAAGAATTATGGCGCAAATTGTTTATTATTTCTACAGTGCTTTACGCCTTGGTTGTAATGCTAAAAATCCAATTTCATTTTGTGTTCCTAGTGGAAATTTTGGCGATATTTATGCAGGATCTCTTGCTAAAAAAATGGGTTTAAATATTCATAAATTAATTATTGCTACTAACTCTAATGATATTTTAGTAAGATTTATTGAAAATAATGATTATTCCAAAAAGTCGATGGTAGACACTATTTCGCCAAGTATGAATATTCAAGTTGCAAGCAATTTTGAAAGATTACTTTTTGATACTCATCGGCTATTCAAGCAAGATCATAAGGTTTTTGAATTAATGCATGAATTTGAAAGAACTCATCATTTGAAAGTAAGTGAAGATGTTCATAAAAAAATTCAACAAGATTTTTTAGCATTCTGTGTTGATGATAAAAATACTAAATTAACTATCAAAAAAGTTTTTGATGAAACTGGGGAAATCCTTGATCCTCATACCGCAATTGGAGTTTTTGCTAGTGAAGAATTTATTGCTAGTAAAAATTATCAAGATGAAATTGTTGTTACTTTAGCAACAGCACATAGTGCAAAATTTCCTGATGCAGTAGTTTCAGCAAATGTTGAAAAGCCTAAATTACCATTATTTTTAAGTGATTTATTATCGCGAAAAGAAAGATTTACAGTAATTGAAAATGATCTAAATTCGGTTAAAAATTTTATTTCCCAAAAAGTTTAAAATGATTGCAAATATTGGTTATGCACTGCTTTTTTTACAAATTACCTTAGGAATATTATTGCCTGTTTTTAGCAATTTTTATATAAAAAAAATTTCTTCACAAAATTTATTAAAACTTCTTAAAGTTTTTACAATTTCAATGTTATTATCTGCAATAACTAGTCAATTAATTTTGATTTATGCTTATGTTAAATCCGATTATTCTTTACTAAATGTTTACCAAAATTCGCATCATTTAAAACCGCTTATTTATCGCATTGCAGGATCTTGGGGAAATCACGAAGGTTCAATGCTTCTGCTAATAACTACCTTATGTTTTTTTAATTTCGCATTCAATATTTTTAGCAATGCTGATTTGGAGATTAAAAAAACTACGGTAAGTGTACAAAGTTTAATTATTGCTTTATTTGCCTTCTACACTTGCTTTGCTTCAAATCCTTTTGAATTAAATGATTATAATTTCTTAATTTCGCAAAATAAAATTGAAGGACTTGGATTAAATCCTCTTCTTCAAGATATAGGTTTAGCACTTCATCCTCCAATGCTCTACACGGGTTATTTGGGATTTAGCATCGTATTTTCAATTACGCTTGCCAGTTTAATTCATGAAAAATTTAATTACCAAATCCAAAAAATTCTCCAAAATTGGTTATATTTTGCTTATGGATTTTTAACTTTGGGAATTATGCTTGGAGCTTGGTGGGCTTACCGCGAACTCGGTTGGGGAGGATATTGGTTTTTTGATCCCGTAGAAAATATTTCTTTAATGCCATGGTTATGTGCAACTGCTTTGATTCACAGTATTAAGCTTGCTAATCATCATAAATCTCTGCAATTTTGGAGTGCATTTTTAGCAATTTTATGTTTTATTTTATGTTTATTTGGAATTTTCTTAACTCGCTCAGGAATTTTAACTTCGGTGCATAGCTTTGCAGTTGATGCTAATCGCAGTTATTATATATTTTTTATTGTTGGAATTATAGGTTGTTATGGATTATTTATTCTTGGTAAAAAATCTGATTTATTATTTACAAATAATAATTCTGTTAAAAATACTCATAAACTAAAATTTTTCTTATTTCTTGTTAATAATTATTTTTTGCTTGGAGCACTTTTTGTGGTTCTGCTTGGAACTCTTTATCCTATTGCGTTAAGAGCATTTAGCAATGAATTTATTACCGTTGGAGCAAATTATTATCAACAAATTTTTGGTTATTTAATAATTCCTTTTTTAATGTTTTTTTGCTTAGCAGGTTATCGTCAAAAAAAATTATTTATTACAAGAATTATTTTTTCGATATTTATTTCGGGGATAATTTTAGCAATAATTATTTTTAATTATCCAAAGATTAATTTTTTGCAAATGATGATTTTATTTTCAGCAATTATTGCTTTGACAATGACTATTTCATCTCAGCAAAAACCTACAGTTCTTTGTGCTCATCTCGGTTTTATTTTTATAATTTTAGGAATAATTTTTAGCAGTTTTTTTGGATTAAGCAAAGAGCAAAATTTAAAACTTACTCAAAAAATTCAATTAGGAAATTATTTATTTAACTTCAAGGATATCAACTATATTCGCAGTAAAAATTTCATCGCTCGACAAGCGGAATTTGAAGTTACCAAATCCGATAAATTTATTGCCAATCTTCAACCGCAATTGCGTTTTTATCCCGTCAATAATCAAACTACTAATGAAGCATCAATTTACAATAGCTTACTTGGAGATTTATATGTGGTAATCGGCAATAAGGATGATGATGATAATTATGCGGTAAGACTTTATTTCAAGCCTTTTATTTACCTAATCTGGCTCGGTGCAGTGATGATTTTTTTAGCAACCTTATCTTATCCAATTAAAAAATCAGTGTTGATTTTTATTGGTAAAAAACAAAAATTATAAAAATTAACTTTTTTAAAATTATAAAATTATGAAATTTCTAATTTATCGTAATCCTAAATCTGCGATGCAGTCGGGCAAAAAAAATACTAAAAAATGGTTGATGACTTTACTCGAAGAAAATAATTCTCGATCAATTTCATCACCACTTTCATGGGTTGGATCTGATGATACTAACACCCAATTGCAATTTAATTTTTCAACTAAAGATCAAGCCATTGAATATGCCAAATCTCAAGGTTTTGAATATGAAATTCGCGATAGTTTTGATCAAGTCATTAAACCCAGATCTTATGCAAATAATTTTTTGTAAAATTTTTGGTTTATTTCTTAATTATTATTGCAGATTTTAAATTTTTTTTAAAAAAATACTTGATTTTTTTTGTTATTAATTGATAAAATAATTATTAACTAATAAAAATATTAGATATAATATAAAAATATTCCAATTAAGTTTTACAAGCAAAATTCCAACAAATAAAACATCCACAGAATGACAAATCTTTTAAAAGCAATATCAAATTTAGTTGAAAATTCAAATTACGATTTAACTGAATTGTATCAGGGCTCAAATCGAATAAATAATATTGGAGAAAGTTTAGAGTTCTTCATTAAGGATATTTTTTGCAACTCCTTAAAACTAGATATTATAGAAAAAAAAGAATTATATAGTAAAAACTTTTCTTATCTAGGAAATAAAAATAATCCTCCCGATTTTATAATAAAAAATGGCGATGCTATTGAAATAAAAAAAATTGAAAATTATTCAACCGCAATAGCGTTAAATAGTTCATATCCAAAAAATAAATTATATCAAGATGATCCTAGAATAACAATTAATTGCAAAAATTGTGAGTTAGTCAATTGGCTTGAGAAAGATATTATTTATGTAATTGGAGTCGTTGAAAGTAAAACTAATAAAATTAAAATTTTATGGTTTATTTACGGAAATTGTTATTCTGCAAATAAAGAAGTATATCAAAGAATCATTGACAAAATATCTTGCGGAATTGAAGAAATTAGCGATATTGAATTTATTAAAACCAATGAAATTGCTAAGGTTAAAAAAGTTGATCCTTTAGGAATTACCGATTTAAGAGTTAGAGGAATGTGGCACATTAAAAATCCTATCAATGTATTTAATGATGTTATTAAAATAGATTTAAAAAAAAATTTTACCATGAACGCCATTATGCTTGATAATAAATATAAAAGTTTTGATATAAATGATCGTAATTATATTGAAAATTTAAAAAATGAAGATTTATTAATAAAGAACATCATGATTCAATCTCCTGATAATCCAGCAAATCTCCTTAATGCTAAACTTATATCTTATGCAAAATAATCATTTACCAATTGTATCTCTTTTTAGTGGAGCTGGAGGACTTGATTTAGGTTTTCATTTGGCTGGGTTTAAAACAATTTGGGCCAATGAATTTGATTCAACTATTTGGCCAACTTTTGAATATAATTTTCCAAAAATATTTTTAGATAGAAGAAGCATTGTAAAAATAGATGCATCTCAGCTTCCTAATTGCCTAGGAATTATTGGTGGACCACCTTGTCAAAGTTGGAGCGAAGCTGGAGCAGGAAGGGGAATAGATGATCATCGAGGTAAGCTTTTTTTTGAATATATCAGAATTTTAAAAGAAAAAAAACCATTATTTTTTTTAGCAGAAAATGTTTCGGGAATATTGCTTCCTAAGCATAAGGATGCATTTGAATCTATTTTAAATGAATTTAAAAAGCTTGATTATGAAGTAAGTTATAATTTATTAAATGCCAATGATTTTAATGTTGCGCAAGATAGAAAGAGATTGATAATTGTTGGATATCACCATAAAATGAATAAGAAATTTATTGCTCCAAAAATAATTATTCCTAAACCAAATTTAAAAAATGCTATTGGTGATATTAAAAATGCTAAACCTGCAAAAGAAAAAAATTATGCAAATGATCCAAAAGATTTAGAATTGCCAAATCACGAATATATGGTTGGCGGATTTTCAACAATATTTATGTCAAGAAATCGAGTAAGGCAATGGCACGAACCAAGCTTTACAATTCAAGCGGGAGGAAGACATGCTCCACTTCATCCACAAGCACCAAAAATGAAATTTATTGAGCAAAATAAAAGAATCTTTGATCCTGAAAATGAACATCTATATCGAAGACTTAGTGTCAGGGAATGCGCTAGAATCCAAACGTTTCCAGATAATTTTATATTCAAATATAAAAATATTGCCGATGGATATAAGATGATAGGAAATGCTGTACCCGTTGAGTTTGCAAGAAATATAGGAAAAGTAATTTACAATGATATTAAAGATTTTCTAATAAAAAACAATAACTATAGTTTTAAATTATTTGAAATAAATAATAATTTTATAGCATCGAAATTTTAAATGGATATTTTAACATAATTTAAATCATTATTTTTTAACATTAAACTCCCGATCCTGAAGTTTTTTTGCATTTTAATTTTTATGTTTTATGATTAAAAGCTAATAAAATTTATTTACTTAAAATGTCGAAATTTGTTGCATCAAAAATAATCGAATTAATTCATCAAAAAATTGAAGATCACCAAAATAAAATTGATGATTTTTTTGCTCAAAAATTCAATAATAAATCTTTGAATTTTTATAATTCTGTGGATATTCGCCATAGCGCAGATAAAATCGCGGTAGTAGATACCAATTGCTTTCCAGCAGGTTTTAATAATCTTATTGAAGGTGATATTGAGATTGCCAAAACCGAAGTTAAAAAATTTTTTGATAATAATTTTTCACAGAAAATTTCCAAGATTATTTTGGTTCCTGAAAATCATACTAGAAATCAAAAATATTTTGAAAATCTTGCGGTAATTCAAAAAATTCTTAATTCTTATGCGGATACTAAAATCGCAACTCTAAACCCTGAAATTTCAGAAAATAAAGATTTTATTTTAGAAAATAACGAAATTATTACTTTACATCCTTTAAAAATTTTTAACGATAAAATCACTACTCTTGATGGATTTATTGCTGATATAATTATTTTAAATAATGACTTAACAAGCGAAATTCCTCAAATTCTTATTAACACTACTACGCCAATAATTCCTAGTACAAAACTTGGTTGGTATCAAAGAAGTAAATCCAAACATTTTGATCTTTACAACCAAGTAGTTGAAGAATTTTGCAAAATAATT
Source organism: Rickettsia typhi (assembly GCA_945878005.1). Lineage (GTDB taxonomy): Bacteria > Pseudomonadota > Alphaproteobacteria > Rickettsiales > UBA1997 > CAILUF01. The sequence goes on from CAMCSJ010000028.1 coordinate 11,079, forward strand.
GATCTTGATCCTTGGCTTATTTCTACCTATCATCAATATTGCGATAATGTTGATTTTAAACAGCAAATTAATTTGCAAAATGTTGCCAATCATGTTGATAATATTATCAAAAAAACTCACAAAAAATATCAAGAATATGGCATTAAAGATCAGCCATATGTTTTTATTAAAGCTGATAATGGAACTTACGGAATGGCAGTTTGGTCAGTATTTTGCGGAGATGAAGTTTTGGAAATAAATAAAAAAGAACGAAATAAAATGAGTGTAATTAAAGGTTCTATTGAAAATCATAATGTGATCATTCAAGAAGGAGTTAAAACTATTGATAAAATTAATTTTAAACCTTGTGAACCGATGATTTATTTAATAAATTCTCAGGTGGTTGGTAATTTTTTTCGAGCTAATTCTAATCGCAATGAAATCAATAGTCTAAACGCTATTGGTGCTGATTTTTATAATCATCGATTGCACAATCTTGATAATAATTCTTTCGAAGATATGAAAAAAAACCTTGCAGTTTATGAAATATTAGCAAAATTAGCTAGTTATACATCTTATTTAGAAATTTCTATCTACAATTAAGAAATATATTATTAAACAACAATCACTGCAATTTAATGAAAAACACTAAAAGACAACAACCAATAATTGGAATTCTTCCTGATTACAGCAATGGCGAGGAAAATAGCTATTCCACTAAAAGTTTTTATGCCCAAAATTGTAATCTGGTTGATTCAGTTTTTAAAGCAAATGCTATTCCAATATTGATCACTTATCAGTCAAAAAATATTGATGATTATCTAAATTTAATTGATGGTTTATTAATTTCGGGTGGTGATTTTGATATTGATCCGGTTTTTTATAATGAAAATTTTATTCACCCAAAAACAAAATTAAATCCTTTGCGAAATCACTTTGAAATTGATATAATTAAAAAAGCATTAGCTAAAAAAACTCTTCCAATTCTTGGAATCTGCAATGGTATGCAATTAATCTGCGTAGTTCATGGAAGTAAATTAATTCAGCATATTTGCGAAGAGCAAGATAAAAATTATTTGAATCACGAACAATCGGATATTAATGGTTTTGAAAATTATGAAAAAGCTTTTCATCATGTTTCAATTACTGCGAATTCGCAATTTGCTAAAATTATTGGGGAAGATAAAATTTATACAAATTCCGCACATCATCAGGCTGTAAGGTCAGTAAATGATCCAATAAAAGTTGTTGGAATATCTGATGATGGAATTATCGAGGCAATAGAGAATCAAAACCATCCATTTTGTATCGGAGTGGAATGGCATCCCGAGTATTATTCATCAAGTTCGGATGAAAAATTATTTAATGAATTTGTTAATAAATCTCAGCAATTTTTACAAAATAAAATTTACGATTTCGAAAAATAATAAAATATTTTAAAAAAATTCTGTTGCAGTTTATGAAAAATAAGCAAAATTATCAACTTATACAAAAAATTAAAAAACTTTTATTTTTAAATAAATAGTTTATAATCTAACAATATATAATTTGTTTAATGAAATATAACAAAAATAAACAACCAATAATTGGAATTTTGCCAGACTATAAAGATGGCGAGATTAACAGCTATTCAACGAAAAGTTTTTACGCAATTAGAACTACCTTTGTTGAGTCAATCGCTAATAGCCAAGGTATTCCAATTCTGATCCCTTATCACTATGATTTTATTGATCATTATCTCGATATGATCGATGGATTAATGGTTATTGGTGGTCATTTCGATTTGGATCCAAAAACTTATGGAGAAAATTTTATCCACCCTAAAACCAAATTAAATCTTAAGAGAAGCGAATTTGAATGGGCATTTACTTCAAAAGCTCTTGATCGCAAAACCTTGCCAATTCTAGGAATTTGTAATGGAATGCAATTGCTCAGCGTTATGCATGGTGGAAAATTAATTCAGCATATTCCAGATGAAAAAAATTATAATTATCTCGATCACGAACAATCTCATATTGCTGGATTTGAGCAATATGACAAACCTTACCATAAAATTTTAATAAAAAAAGAATCCTACTTACAAACCATAATTGGCGAAGATGAAATATACACTAATTCTTCTCACCATCAGGCTGTAGCGTCAGTTGGAGATGAACTTAAAATAGTTGCTAAAGCTAATGACGGAATTATTGAAGCGGTTGAAAAACCAAATCATCCATTTTGCATCGGTGTTCAATGGCATCCTGAGTTAAATTCTTCATCAACTGATGTTAAATTATTTAACACATTTATTACGAAATCTTTGCAATATTTACAAACCAAAATTTAATAAAACATGACAGAACTTCACATAGCCCAAGGCACAAGAGTAGCGAAAGTAATAGCTCAATCAGGACTTTGCTCAAGAAGGGAGGCCGAACAGTTTATTACTGAAGGTCGAGTAGCGGTTAATGGAAAAATCATTGACACTCCTGCGGTATTTATTACTGACCATTCGATTAAAGTCGATGGAAAATTAATAAATAATAAACAAGAAACTCGTTTATGGCTTTTTTATAAACCATTTGGAACGATTACTGCTACTAAGGATCCTAAAAATCGTAAAACCGTTTTTAAGCTTCTTCCAAAAAACTTTCCACGAGTTATCAGCGTAGGAAGATTAGACTTCAATACTGAAGGATTATTAATTCTTACTACCAACGGAGCATTAGCAAGTTTTTTAGAAATGCCAAAAAATCAATGGACACGAAAATATCGTGCTAGAGTTTTTGGTAAAATTAATCAAGAAAGGCTTGAAGCGCTTGAAAAGGGAATTACCATTGATGGAATTCACTACGGATCAGTAAAAGTAACTGTTGATGTAGAAAAAGAATCTAATTCATGGCTAACTATTTCTCTTCAGGAAGGAAAAAATCGTGAGATTAGAAATATCATGGAACATCTTGGACTTCAGGTTAATCGTTTAATTAGAACTTCCTTTGGACCATTTGTTCTTGGCAATATTCAAATCGGCGAACTTCGTGAAATTAACAAAAAACAATTAGAAAGCTTTATTCCTAAAGAAATTTTATAAAGGAAATTTTATAATTTAATTAAAATAAAATTATTTAATAAAATAAAATTTTACTAAATAATTTTCTTTAAAAATGCTAAGAAAATATGCTAAATATTTTTATAAAATTAGGCGAGATAATTAATTTTTGCGTTATCAATAAATGATTCATCGATAGAATAAGTAAATGAAAATAGGGATTTGAAATTAAAGGTTATTTATAGAATTGTCATAATTGGTATAATTAGGCATAATTAAAAAAATAAAATTACAAGCATTTACAATCCTTGTTCATGTGTATCAGTTTTCAAAGACTTAGCATTAGATGGACTTCCATTTCCAATGGTTAGAGGTGGAAGTGGACCTTCTTTATCGCTATAATATAGCGAAGGTATTATACCTCGATAGCCGATATTTTCAAGAGCAGCTTTTAATACGGCATTACAATTATCCACTTCAAGATGTGAAGTTTTTAATCCATTATGATGAACTGAAGGAATTTGTTGCATAGCAACGCTTAATTTTTCATAATCTCCAACGATTTTGGCAAAGTTAACTTCATCAATTTTTCCTATCATTTCTATTGGGACAATTCTAAGAGAAAATATTTTGGTATCTTGTATTTGATTTGAAAGCAATGCTTCCATTAAATTTTCTTGCAATCTAGTTACATGATTAAATCCAAGATTACCTATCAGTATCATTGAGTTTTGTTCAAGATCACTTGAACTATGTTCCTTAATTTTTTCAAATATAGATTCCACCATATGATCAATTCTTGGTTT
>CAMCSJ010000029.1 GCA_945878005.1 Rickettsia typhi
TGAACTTATCGCCCCAATTGCCATGGAAGAAGGTCTCAGATTCGCAATCCGTGAAGGTGGTCGAACTGTTGGAGCGGGAGTGGTTAGCAAGGTAATAAAGTAGTTAACAAAATTAACAATCACTGTTAAAAGTGATTGGAGATAATTAAAAATTATGAAAAATAAAGAAAGTATAAAAATAACATTAGAATCATTTGATCATTTTGTTTTAAACAAAGCGATGAATGAAATAATTGCAACCGTTAGAAGAACTGGAGCAGGAATTAAAGGTCCGATTCCACTTCCAACCAAAATTCAAAAATTTTGTGTAATTAGAAGCCCTCACGTAGATAAAGATTCTCGAGAGCAATTTGAAATTAGGTCATCTAAAAGATTACTTATAATTTCACCAACAACTCAAACTGTTGATGCTCTTATGAAGTTAAATCTTTCTGCAGGGGTTAATATTAAAATTGCTATTAACGGCAAGAATTAAATAAATTTTAGGAAAATTAACAAATAAAACAATGTTAGAATTAGTAGGAAAAAAAATAGGAATGACGCATCTTCACAAAGAAGCTGGAAATATAGTTCCCCTTACATTTGTTGAAATCTATGATAATTGTGTTATGGATGTTAACGAAAATACGCATAGTGATCATAAAAATCTCGTAATTGCATTTAAAAAAATGGAGAACGCTAAAAAATTATCCAAATCTGTTGCAGGAATTTTTAATAAAAAATCTCTTCCAGTTCATAAAATTATTCATGGCTGTAAAGTTGCTAAAAATTATGAGATTAAAGAAGGTGAAAATATTGACTTCTCTAATCTTATAAAAGTTGGTGATAAAATCAGCATCTCTGGAACCACAATTGGTAAAGGTTTTGCAGGTGTTATGAAAAGATGGAATTTCCGAGGATTAGAAGCTTCTCACGGTGTATCAGTCTCTCATAGATCTCATGGTTCAACTGGTCAAAGACAAGATCCAGGTAAAACTTTTCGTGGAAAAAAAATGGCTGGACATATGGGGGTTGATAAAGTAACCATCAGAAATCTTGAAGTTTTTATTGTTGACAAGGATAAGTCAATAATCGCCATAAAAGGTGCAGTTCCAGGAAAAGCTGGAGCCCAGTTAGTTGTTAAAATTAAAAGTTAAATTTTATGAAATCAGTATCATTGAAAGTAATAGATTTTGTCAATAATAAAATTGATAGCAAGAAGTTTGACTTCCCAGCTCTCGATATTCAAAGTGCAAAATCTGTTGCATATGTTGTAAGATGGCAACTCGCTCGTAGAAGAGCAGGAACTGCTAAGACCAAAATTATGAGCGAAATATCAGGAACAACTGCGAAACCATGGAAACAAAAAGGAACTGGTCGCGCAAGACAAGGTAGCAGAAGATCTGTGCAATTTGTTGGTGGTAGAACATGTCATGGTCCAACACCAAGATCATTTGATTTTACAATGCCTAAAAAAATTATTAAACTTGCATTAGCTGATGCATTAAGATCAAAAATCACTGCTGACCAAATTTCAATTTTCTCTTCAACCAAAGCTATTATTAAAACTTCGCAAATAAATTTATTGCTAAAGAAAAATGGTTTTGAAAAAGTTTTATTTGTTATTAACGATAATAACACATTTATAGAGAAATCAGTAAGAAATATTAAAAATGTTAAAGCAATTTATGCAAAAGCACTTAATGTTTATGACATACTTAATTTCGATCATCTCATTTTTGAAAATGATTTGATTGAATCAAAAATAATTAAAGCAATTGAATAATGACAGGAATTATTAATTTTGATAAAATATACGGTTTAGTTTATACAGAAAAAACCAACAAACAGGTCGCAGATGACTCTAAATACTGCTTTAAAGTTGCAAAAACCGCAACTAAAAAAGAAGTAGCAAGTCTTGTAAAAAAACTTTATAGCGTTACTGTAAAAAAAGTAAATATTATCAACACTCCCGAGAAAACAAAAAGATTCAAAGGAATTGAAAGTAAAGCTGGTTCATATAAAAAAGCCGTAATTACTTTGGAAAAAGGGCAAACAATTAATTTTGGATCATAGAAATGGCACTTAAAAATTACAAACCAACTACACCTTCACTTAGACAGTTAGTAGCTATCGATAGAAGCGAATTATGGAAAGGTGGACCTTTAAAAATGCTTACCAAAAAAGTTTCTGAAAAAGCTGGAAGAAATAATATGGGTCATATTACCGTAAGACACAAGTCGGGTGGTCATAAAAAAACTTTCAGAATAATTGATTTTAAAAGAGATCGTTATGATGTTGAAGCTATCGTTGAAAGAGTTGAGTACGATCCAAATCGTACTGCATTTATTGCTCTATTGAAATATAATGATGGAGTTTTTTCTTATATTCTTGCTCCACACAAATTAGCTGTTGGAGAAAAATTAATGTCATCAAGAAATTTAATTGATGTTAAAGTTGGTAATGCTATGCCATTATCAGTTATCCCAATTGGATCGATAATTCATAATGTTGAACTTAAACCAGGCTGTGGTGGAGCGGTTTCAAGATCTGCTGGAAATTATTCTCAGCTTATTGGAAAAGATGGTGGATTTGCATTAATTAAAATGCAATCTGGAGAAATTAGATTATTTCAATTAGAATGTATGGCTACTATCGGGTCCGTTTCTAACATTGATAATAAAAATATTACCATCGGCAAAGCCGGAAGATCTCGCTGGCTTGGAATAAGACCAACTGTTCGTGGTGTTGCCATGAATCCAGTTGATCATCCTCATGGTGGTGGTGAAGGTAAGACATCGGGTGGAAGACATCCCGTCTCGCCAACGGGAGTTTCTGCTAAAGGTAAAATTACCCGTAAGCGAAATAAAACTACTAATCGTTTTATTGTTAAATCAAGAAGAAAAAAATAAATTATTAAAAATTAATTATGCCTAGATCAACATGGAAAGTACCGTACGTAGACGGATATTTATTAAATAAAGTAAAAGATTATCTTGGTTCTTCAAAGAAACAAGTAATCAAAACTTGGTCAAGAAGATCAACAATTTTACCACAATTTGTTGGGGTAAATTTTGCTGTTCATAATGGTAAAAAGTTTGTGCCAGTTTCTGTGACCGAAGGAATGGTTGGTCACAAACTTGGAGAATTCGCTCCTACTCGCACCTTCTTCGGACATGGTGGCGATAAAAAAGTAACAAAAAGTTAATTTATGACAGTAAATACAGCATTTGCAATTTTAAAATCAGTAAAATCTAGTCCTGTTAAAGTAATGAAAATTACTAAGAACATTTCTGGTCGACCAGTGTCGGAAGTTTTAATGGTTTTACAATTTTCAAAATTAAAACTTGCTCCAATAATCAGGGCATTAGTATACTCAGCAATGTCAAATGCTGAGAATAATCACAATATGGATGTTGACAAACTCTACATTAAAGAAATTAATGTTGGTCGTGCATTCGTATTAAAAAGATTTGCTGCTAGAGGTCGAGGCAAATCAAGTAGAATTTTAAAAACATTTAGTAATATTAAGGTTATATTAGCTCAATATGACAATGATAAAGAAATAAAACAATAAAAAAAGAGGAAATAATGGGTCAAAAAGTTAATCCAATAGGTTTTAGAATATTAAACAATAAGGTTTGGCAATCTGTATGGTTTGATAAAAAACAATATGCTAAAAAACTTATTAATGATATTAAGATCAGAAAATTTATTAATAGCAATTACATCCATTGTGGTATTGGTAGTATTGTTATTGAGAGACCTTCTGATAAAATTATTCTAATTATTAAAACATCTAAACCAGGTGTTCTAATTGGAAAAAAAGGACTTGATATTGAAAAAATTAATCAAGCTGTAGAAAAAATTGCAGGTTGTAAAATTGAAGTAAAAATTGTTGAAATTGATAAACCAGATATCAACTCTTCCCTTGTTGCGCAAAATATAGCTAAACAATTGGAAGGTCGTGCAGCTTTCAAGAAAGTAATGAAAAAATCCATGCAATCTGCCATGAAATATGGCGCATTGGGAATTAAGGTTAGTTGCTCTGGTCGTTTAGGTGGAGCTGAAATTGCAAGAACTGAATGGTATAAAGAAGGTTCAATACCTCTTCATACACTTCGTTGTAATATTGATTACGGAACCGCTAATGCTTATACCACTTATGGTGTTATTGGTGTTAAGGTTTGGATTTACAAAGGTTTTGTTGAGAAAAAAAGGAATAGTAATCAATAATATCTATTGAAACAAAATAATTGTTTTATAAAATAAATTAATAAATTAAAAATGTTAGTTCCAGCAAAAACAAAATATAGAAAGTCCCAAAAGGGAGGAAAAAAAATCCTCGGTGTTGCTAGTAATGGTAATAGTTTAAAATTTGGGTCATTTGGATTGAAAGCTTTAGAGCCTTCAAAGCTTAATTCTAAACAAATTGAGTCAGCTCGAAAAGTTATTACTCGTTATATGAAAAGATCGGGGAAATTATGGATAATGGTTTTTCCTCACACCCCTGTAACTAAAAAACCTGCAGAGGTTAGAATGGGAAGTGGAAAGGGAAATGTTGAATATTATATTGCTAAAATTAAGCCTGGTAGAATAATTTTTGAGATTGATGGAATTGATCCCGTGTCAGCTCAGGAAGCTTTAAAAAAAGCTTCTTCAAAGCTACCTTTTAAATCTAAAATTGTAAATTATTTATAAAATGAAAAAAGAAGAAAAATTACCTTTTTTAATTAAAATTGTTGAATTAAAAAAAGAATTAACTATGTTAAGGATTAAATCATCTTCAGGTGAAACAATTCCTTTTCAAAAGGCTAAATCAATAAAAAAAGAAATTGCTAGAATTTATACCAAATTAAACAGTAAAAAATAAACTATGAAAGTAAAAGTTTTAAACATTATTGACGATAAAACATTTAAAGCAGTTTCTACTGTCTTTAAGAAACACAAGCAATACGGAAAATTCGTTACCGTATATAAAAAATATCTTGTTGATACTGGCGGTTCAAAAGTTTCAGTTGGTGAAGAGGTTGAAATTGAAAATTGTCGACCAATTTCTAAAAGAAAAAATTGGATTAAAAAAAGTAATTAAAAAATATATAAATTAAGAGGAATTATGATACAAATGGAAACAAAATTAATTGTTGCCGATAACTCAGGAGCCAAACTTGCTAAATGCATAAAAGTTCTTGGGGGCAGTAATCACATGATATCTAAGGTTGGAGATGTAATAAGAATATCAATCATTGACGTTTCTGCTACTTCAAAAATAAAAAAAGGTTCAGTTGCACTTGCAGTTATAATTAGAACTAAATCAACTATCAAAAGATCTGATGGCAGTATTATCAAATTTGGCGATAACGCTGTTGTATTGGTTGATAAGGATTATGAGCCTATTGCTACAAGGGTTTTTGGACCAGTATCTAGAGAAGTTAGGCAACAAAATTATTTAAAAATTGCTTCATTAGCATCGGAGGTATTATAATGTCAAAGAAATTTAAAAAAGGCGATAACGTAATCATCATTTCGGGAGCTAGCAAAGGAAAGCAAGGAAAAATAATCGTTATTGCTGATGATAAGGTTGTAGTGGAAGGTGTTAACATTGCTACAATTCATAAGAAACCCACGCAAAATTCAGCTGGGGCAATTATAAAAAAAGAAAAACCAATTCATATCTCAAATATTTCACATGTTGAAAATAATAAGCCTGTGAAAATTAAATTTGTTATTGATAATGGCGATGAAAAGCCTTTCAAAAGGAAACATCGTGTTTCAAAAAAATCTCAACTAAAATTATAAAAAAAGATGCAAAGTTTAACAGAGAAATTATATAAAGATTCAATCGCCGATATATCCAAGAAATTTGGTTATACCAATAAAATGGAAGTTCCAAAGGTTAAAATGGTTAGCATAAATGTTGGAATCAAAGCAGGCGAGAGTGACAATAAAACACTTGCTTATTTATTATCCCAGATATCAAATATTAGTGGACAAAAAGCAGTATTAACAAAATCACGTAAAGCAATATCAACATTTAAATTAAGAAAAGACCTTCCTATTGGTTGCAGAGTAACCCTTAGAGGAAAAAAAATGTTTTATTTCCTAGATAGATTAATTAATATTGCATTACCTAGAATTAGAGATTTTCGTGGATTATCATCTAACGGTTTTAATCAGAGTAATCATTACAGCTTCGGTCTTAAGGAGCATAATGTTTTTCTTGAAGTTGATCTCGACAATATTCCAAAAATCTTTGGTTTAAACATTACCGTTGCTACGGATGCTAAAACCAAGGAAGAGGCATTATATTTACTTAAAAAAATTAACTTTCCAATTAAATAAAAAATGGCAAAAAAATCAGTAGTTAAAAGAAACTTAAAGAGACAGAGACTCGCAGAACTCCATAGAGAAAAGAGGCAAAAACTAAAAGATATTACAACGGATACTCAACTTTCAATTCAAGATAAAATGAAAGCTGCATCTAAATTATCGCAATTGCCTAGAGATGGATCAAAATCAAGATCTAGAAACAGATGTGCACTCTCTGGACGTCCAAGAGGTAATCTTAGAAAATTCGGTCTCTCGCGGATTGCCGTTAGAGAATTAGGTTTGCGCGGTGAAATTCCGGGTTTAATTAAATCAAGTTGGTAATATTTATGTTTAATCATCCTGTGTCAGATTTAGTGACAATTATAAGAAATGGCTATCAAGCGAAGAGACAAACTGTTTCATCTCCTGTTTCCAAACTTAGAGAAAATATTCTTAAAATTTTAAAAGAAGAAGGTTATATTCTTAATTACAGCAAAAACAACTCTGCTAAATTAGCAAAGTTTGATATCCATCTAAAATATTCTTCTAGCTGTCCTGTAGTAAATGAAATTAATGTAATTTCAAAACCAGGCAAAAGAATATATTGCAATTCCGATAAAATTCCATTAATTAAAAATGGATTAGGAATGGTTATTTTATCAACATCTCAAGGCGTTATTGCCGATCACGATGCCAGAGCGAAAAACCTTGGCGGTGAAATTTTATTCAAAATTTTTTAATTAATTTATGTCTCGCGTAGGAAAATTACCAGTAAACATTCCAGATAATATCAAGATTGCAATTAACAATGATGTTATAACTTTTGATAGTGGTAAAACCAAAAAAACTTATAAGATTAGCAAAGGAGTAAACATTGAATTTAGTGATAAGCAAATTAAACTTATTGCTTCTAAAGATGCTCCAACTGATATTTCTAAATTCGTAGGAATGGATCGAAGCAATATCAAAAATATTGTCCAAGGTCTTCAAACTCCATTCAAAACAACTCTTGAAATTAACGGAGTAGGATTTAAAACGAATGTTGATAAAGGTATTCTTGTTCTTACTTTGGGATTTAGTCATGAAATTTACTTCGCTATTCCAAAAAATATTTCAATTACTCCCGAAAAGCCAAATTTATTAATCATTACTGGTGAAGATAAAGCTTTAGTTGGTCAAACAGTTGCTGAAATTATTGATTTTAAAGGTACCGAACCATATAAGGGTAAAGGAATTAAAATTCAAGGAAAAACAATTTTGAGAAAAGAAGGTAAGAAAAAATAATTTTGTAAAAACTAAATATATATTAAAAAGTAATTAAAATAAATAAAAATAATAGAAAATGTTAAGTTATAATAGAAGAAAAAGTAGAACAAATACTAATGTAAAGAAGAATAACAAAGGCAACCGCCCAGTTATATCAGTCTTTAGATCTAACAAAAATATTTACGCTCAGCTTATCGATCTTGAAGGAAAAGTATTGACAAGCTATTCGACATTGTCTTTTGAAAAAGAAGATAAAATAAGCGGAACTCAAAAAGCTAAAATCGTTGGTAAGGAATTTGCTAAACTTTGTTTAAAGCAAGGTATACAGCAAGTTGTTTTTAACAAAGGCGCATATAATTACAACGGAAGAGTTAGGTTACTAGCCGAAGCTTGCCGTGAAGAAGGACTCAAATTTTAAATATAAGTAAAGATGACTAAACAATCAAAAAATATACAAAAAGACAAAAATGTAAGCGAAATTATCGAGAGATTAGTTTCGGTAAATCGAGTTTCAAAAACTGTAAAAGGTGGAAAAAACATGTCATTTTCTGCACTAGTAATAGTTGGTGACAAAAATGGTCGCGTAGGATATGGAAAAGGTAACGCAACAGAAGTATCGGATGCTAAAAATAAAGCTTTTGAAGCTGCCAAAAAAGCCATGATTAAAGTTTCTCTTAAAGAAAGCAGAACAATACATCACGACATATCATCAACATATTGCGCTGCAAAAGTTTATCTTCGTTCAGCTCCAGCTGGAACGGGAGTTATTGCAGGTGGACCAATTCGTGCAATTTTTGAATGCGTTGGAATTACCGATATCGTTGCAAAATCTGTAGGAACATCTAATCCATATAACATGGTTGCAGCGGTTTTTGTAGGATTAAAAAAATTAGTATCACCAAAAATAATTGCCGAAAGAAGATCGAAAGAAATTTCTGAAATTGTCAAAAGACGAAATTTAGCATTGAAAAAAAATAACGAAGAGGTATCAAACAAATGAAAATCGAAAATTACTTAAATAAAAAAATTACCGTCCAAAAAATTAAAAGCGGTTTAAAATTGAACGATCGTCAAAAATCTACTCTCAAGGGTTTGGGTCTTCGTAAAATTAATTCTCAATCACAATTGGTTGCAACACAACCTATAATTGGAATGATTAAAAAAGTAGCACATATAGTTAAAATTATTAACTAATATCAAAAATAAATAAAATCTAACAATGTCTTTAAATCTTATAGAATTACCTAAAATAAAAAAACAATATCGAATTAAAGTAGGTCGCGGTATTGGATCTGGCAAAGGAAAAACATCGGGAAGAGGTGTTAAAGGTCAAAAAGCTAGAACGGGACACCATAGTGTAAAAGGTTTTGAAGGTGGTCAAACCCCAGTTCACATGCGTTTACCTAAAAAAGGATTTGTTAATTACCATCGTAAAGAAGTTGAATCTGTTAGCATCTACGATATAGCAAATTTAGTGAATTCAAAAAAAATAAATGGTAATAATGAAATTACCAAAGAAATTCTTGAAAGTTTTGGCTTAATTAAAAATAAAAATTCTCAGGTCAAGCTTATTATGGCAAGAGAAAATATGGAATTTAAAGCCAAAATTACAGTAGATTTATATTCAAAAAACGCTAAAATTTTTGCTTAAAAATGTTGCAAAATAAAGTAAATAAAGAATTAAAGCAAAGAATAATTTTTACGATTTTCATTTTATTGATATATCGTTTTGGCACCTTTGTGCCAATTCCAGGAATAAATACCGAAGTATTAAAAAGTATTTTTAATAATGGTGATGCTGATATGTTCAGCATGATAAATTTATTCTCAGGTGGTGCATTAGAAAGAATGAGTATTTTTGCATTAAATATCATGCCTTATATTACATCTTCAATTGTAATGCAATTAATGACATCAATGCATAAGGGTCTTGAAGCATTAAAAAAAGAAGGTGAATTTGGTAGAGCCAAGATTAATCAATATACTAGATATTTAACAATTATTCTGGCATTCGTTCAATCAATGGGCGTTTATTATGCATTGTCAAGCGCTGAAACTAATGCATTTGTTTCGGACTCTAATGTTTTCATGTGGACTACCGCTGTTAGCTTAGTTGGTGGAACTGTTATGCTTATGTGGTTTGGAGAAAGAATCACATCATCAGGAATTGGTAATGGAATATCGTTAATAATTTTTGTGGGAATTGTTTCATCTCTTCCATCAACGGTTGTTCAGGTTTTCGATTTATCAAAAACTGGGGTTTATTCCTTTATTGTTGTAATCTTGTTTTTTGCTTTTTTCATTGGATTTTTAATGATCGTTTGCTTTGTAGAAAAAGTTCATAAGAAAGTTAAAATTCAATATCCTAACATGGCAATGATGAAAGCAAGTGGTAATTCTGATTCGTCATTTTTACCTCTTAAAATAAATATTTCGGGAGTAATTCCGCCAATTTTTGCAAGTTCAATTTTAATGTTTCCCGTAGCAATTATGCAATTTATGGGAAGTGAAAATGATATGCTTGCAACTGCATTAAGAAGGGGTGGAGCAATTTATTTAATAGCATTTGCATTATTGATTTTATTCTTTTCCTATTTTTATTCTTCAATAGTTTTTAATACTGAAGAAGTAGCAAATAATTTAAAAAAAAGCAACTGTTTTATCTTAGGGATTAGACCGGGACAAGCAACAGCAGAGCACTTAGATAAGTTGGTTTCTAGGTTAACATTGATCGGAGCAATTTATTTAATTTTCGTATGTATTGTTCCAGAAATTTTGGTTACAAATTATTCAATCCCATTGCAAATTGGAGGAACGGGAATTTTAATTATGGTCAATGTTGTTTTGGATTTAGTAAATCAAATCCAATCTCATTTATTCGCTAGTCGATACGGAGCTGGAAATGCTAAAAAAAGAAGAGTGAGAGTTAGAATATGAACTTAATTTTCTTAGGAGCTCCGGGGTCAGGAAAGGGAACGCAATCTCAAATGCTTCAAAAGCATTTGAATATTCCTTCAATATCGACAGGTGATATGTTAAGAAAAGAGGTTGCAATTCAAAGTGAGATTGGTAATATTGCAAAATCATTTATGGATTCAGGAAAATTGGTTCCTGATGAGGTGGTTATTGATATAATAAAAAACACCATAACCAAGGAGGATTGTCAAAGAGGATTTATTCTCGATGGATTCCCTAGAACAATAAATCAAGCAATTGAGCTTGATAAAATGATGAATTCACTTTCATTAAAAATCGATAAGGTTTTTAATTTTGAAGTTAGTGATGATGTGTTGATAAAAAGAATTTCTGGACGCATTTCTTGTAAGAAATGTGGATCAGTTTATAATCGTTATTTTAAGCCTACCATTAAGGAAGGTTTTTGTGACGATTGCAATTCAAGTGAGTTTGAAAGTAGAGTCGATGATAGCGAGGAAACGGTTAAAAAACGTTTGCAAGTTTATTATCAATCTAGTTTTGCACTAATTGAATTCTATAAAAAAAAGAACTTGCTTGTTTCAATAGATGCTTTAAAAATTGCATCCCTTGTTTTTAAACATTTGCTTTCAAGCATTGATTCTTAATAATTAATTAACAATAAAAAGAGGAGTTACCTTGGCTAGAATCGCTGGTATCAATATTCCAAAGGAAAAACGATTTGTTATCGCTTTAACCTATATTTACGGAATTGGCAGAACTTCTGCAGAAAAAATTTGCAATAATTTAGCAATCGATGCTAAATTAAGAACGCATCAAATCCCCGAGGAAAAGCTTGCGCAAGTAAGGATCTTTCTTGAAAAAAATTTCCCTACTCTTGAGGGTGATCTTCGTAGAAAAAATGCGTCAAACATTAAACGATTGATTGATATTAGTTGTTATCGTGGAATTCGCCATGTTAAAAAACTTCCTGTTCGTGGACAGAGAACTCATACAAATGCTAGAACTCGTAAGGGTAAAGGCGTTGCAATTGCTAATAAAAAGAAAGCAGTTAAATAGAAATAAATAAAATCATGACCGAAACAAAAATTGATATCGCACAAAAAGAGAAAAAAAGCTCGAAAGGTGCAAGTAAAAAAAAGAAAAATATCCTAAACGGCGTTATCCATGTTTATGCTAGTTTTAACAATACCATCATTAGCATCTCCGATACTAATGGCAATATTATTTGCTGGTCATCTGCTGGAAAGCACGGCTTTAAAGGATCTAGAAAATCAACGCCTTATGCCGCTCAAGTTGCTACGCAATTTGCAACTAATATCGCTAAAGAATGTGGCATGTTAAATGCTATTGTAGAAATCAGAGGTCCAGGAGCTGGGCGCGAAGCATCGCTTCGAGCAATACAAGCAACTGGTTTAAATGTCACTCTCATCAGAGATATTACTTACCTTCCGCATAATGGCTGTCGTCCAGCCAAAAGGCGTCGCGTCTAGTTTATAAATTTGGATTAAATATTAAAAAACAAACATATGGCAATTTTAAAAGAAAGCTGGCACACACTTACCAAACCAACCTCGATAACATTGAAGGATGGATATGATAATACAACCAAATCGGTTATCATTATGGAACCTTTCGCAAGGGGATATGGTAATACTTTGGGAAACGCACTAAGAAGAGTGTTGTTATCATCAATAAATGGTTTTGCAATTACTTCAGTTAAGATTGAAGGAATATCTCATGAATATGGCTCTATCGAAGGAATCAAAGAAGATGTTTTGGATATTATTATGAATTTAAAATCATTAGCAATGATTAAAAATGATGGTTCTCCATTCACTTTAAGATTATCTGCTAATAAGCCCGGTCCAGTATATGCAGGATCGATAGATCTTCCGGCGGGAGTTGAAATTTATAATCGTGATTTGCTAATTTGTACCTTAGAAAAAGGTGCTAAAATTGAAATGCAAATGCATGCAGAATGTGGCAAAGGTTATGTAGTTGCAGATCAAGATAAAAAATCTGAAAGACCAATTGGAAATATTGCAGTTGATGCGATTTTTAGTCCTGTAAAAAAAGTGTCTTATAGAGTTGAAAATGCTCGTGTTGGACAAATTACCGATTTTGATAAATTAATTATTGAAGTTGATACTAATGGAACAATTTCGCCTCAGGATGCCTTAGGAGTTGCAGCGAAAATTTTACAAGAGCAATTGCAAGTATTTGTTAATTTTGACGTTGAAACTATTGATGCTCCCGTCCAAAGAGTTTCCTATGACGAACCAGAATTTAACAAAAATTTATTAAAAACAATTGATGAATTAGAGTTATCGGTTAGATCTTATAATTGCTTAAAAAATGAAAATATAATTTATGTCGGAGATTTAGTTAGTAAGTCTGAAGCCGAAATGCTTAAAACTGCAAACTTTGGAAGAAAATCACTAAATGAATTAAAAGATAATCTAAAAATTATGGGATTAGGCTTTGGTATGAAACTTACCAATTGGCCTCCCAAAAATCTTGACGAATTATTAAAACTTAAAAATAAAGAATTTTAACTATAAACTAATATAAATTATTAGTTTTCAATGATAGATTGGAGAAATTATGAAACACAAAATTAAAGGTAGAAAATTAGGAAGAAATAGCGCTCATCGCAAAGCATTATTTCGCAATCTTTCAATTGCATTATTAAGCAATGAAAGAATTCGTACTACTCTACCTAAAGCGAAAGAACTTCGTCCTTTCATAGAAAAGGTTTTAACAATTGCTAAAATTGATAATCTTGCAAATCGTAGATTGGCAATTTCTATTTTAGGAAATGAGTCTGCGGTTGATAAATTATTCAAAGAGATTGCTCCTAGAATTGCCTCAAGAAATGGAGGATATACCAGAATCATGAAGCACGGATTTAGAGTTGGTGACAAAGCTCCAATGGCAGTTATGGAACTAGTTGACAGAATTGAAATTGTTGACAATGTTGAAAAAAAACTTGAAGAAAAAGCTTAAATATTGTAATTAAAATATTAATAATAATATTAAACAATAATTGTTAAAAGATAATAAAAGTAAATAGAAATTATATGAAAAATATCATTAAAGAATTTGAACAAAGCCAGTTAAAAATTATTAAAGAGGCAAATGGCAAATCAATTGCTAAGTTCAATGTTGGAGATACTGTATCGGTTAAATATCGAATTAATGAAGGTGGAACAATCCGTATCCAAGCATTTAATGGTATTGTAATTTCAAGAACTAAGGGTGAAAATCACTATTGCGCAACTTTTACTGTTAGAAAAATTAGCTCATCAATTGGAGTTGAAAGAAAATTTGTTTTATATTCTCCCCTTATCGCTGGAGTTGAATTATTAAAGCAAGGTGATGTTAGAAGAGCAAAATTATACTATCTGCGTAAACTTACCGGAAAAGCTTCTAGAATCAAAGAAAAACTTGATTTTATGGATCATTCTCAACAAAGCCCAGCTCCAATCAAAGAATAGAATTTAGCAGAAATAGAATTTAGATTTATATCTAACAGAATTAAAATTATTTTATTATAACTTTTTTCTGTTTTATAAAATTTTAAAAACTTTGATGCTTTACCTTTTTCAATTCAGCCTGCTAATGCATCACGGACACTTATGGCCCTTAAAATAATAGGCATAATTAAAAAAATGGGGGGCTAAAAAGATGGCTTTACCCTTTACTCTGTAGGTTTCCTAAACTTTTTCTATTTTTTTCAAATAGAAACTGCTAAATTTGAGTAAAAAAACATGAATAAAAACTTGTCCAAAATGTCGCTTATTTTTAGTTAAAAAGAATGGTAAAAAAAGAGGTAAACAATCATATAAATGTCAGAATTGTCATTATAGATGGACGATAAAAGGCAATCATCGCAAA
>CAMCSJ010000030.1 GCA_945878005.1 Rickettsia typhi
ATATCATCGCTAATCCTTGATAAATCTAACTTAGATGATATTTGTAAAATTGAAATTGAAGTTTTCATTGAGATGTTTTTTTCGGATTTATATTTTCTTACTTCAAAAATAATTGCCAATAATTCATCGCCAATTTTAGCAATTTTTTCAACATCAATTTGGTTAAAATCAATATTTAATTCACTGTGATTATTTCGAGCATGGAGTGATAATTTTTTCTCAAATTCTTTTTTAAAAATTACTGAATAAATTTCTTCGCAAATATGGGGAATAAAAGGTCCAAAAAGTTTTAAAATATTTTTCAAACAAAAATACAAACTAGCAATCGCACTTAATTGTTTTTGAATTATTAGATTTTTTTGATCAGCGTTAAGCCCAACATTTTCTAAGATTTGAGCTGATAAACCATAAGATCTTACCTTGCAAATTTCCAAATAATTATCACAAAAATAATGCCAAAAAAATTCTTCAACAATCTCCCTTGCTTTGGCATATTCAAAATTAGCAAATTGCAAATTATAATTTTTTATCACTTGATTTAAGCGATTTAGAATCCATAAATCACTATCGCAAATAATTAATTTTTTTAAATTTTCGTCACTAATTTCAATATTATTTTCACTAAAAACATCAAAATGTTGCGAACAAAATTTTGCGCAATTAAATAGTTTGGTGATTAATTTTTGTCCAATTTTAAAGACCTCTTCGCTATAGGCAATATCTGCTCCAAGACTAGAAGCTGAAGCCCAATAACGAACTACATCCGCAGATTTTTCTTCAATCAATGCAGTTGGAGTTACCACATTACCTTTCGATTTACTCATCTTAGTTTTATCATTTGCTAAGCACCATCCTGAGATCATCAAATTCTTCCACGGAATTGAAATTTCGCTATTGGCATTTTCTTGCAATTTGATTGATCCATCAAGATTTTTAGCAAAACTTCCATCGGAATTTTTAACTCGATTTAAACTATGCAAATAAGCTTTGGTGATGGTATAAAATGCCCAAGTACGAATTATTTCATGCGCTTGTGGACGAATATCAGCAGGAAATAATTTTTGATGTCTAACTTTACTTTTTTCATCAAAAAAAATTTCATCAGAAATTCCTTTGCTAGAAATCTGTGGCGAAATTGACGAGGTAGCCCAAGTATCCATGATATCAGTTTCGGGAATTACCTCATCTGGTAAATATCCTTTTGGCAAATCAACAAAAGGATCACAAGGCAATTGATCAAGTGATGCAATTAGAATTTTTCCTTCTTCGCCTTTTCTTTTAGAATACCACACCGGAAATTTCACTCCGAAAAATCTTTGACGACTAATGCACCAATCCCATGAAAGTCCATCAATCCATTGCTCGATACGAATCCTCATATATTCGGGATACCAATTACATTCCCTAGCTTTTTGTTTTAATTGCTCTTTTTTATCAAGAATTTTAATGTACCATTGAGGACTGTTAATAATCTCAATCGGCACACCCGAACGTTCAGCACATTTTACGGGGCGAGTGATTTTTTGAAATTTAATTAAATCCGGAGCTTGATTTTGTCGATTAGAATTTAAATCAGTACTCGGACTTAAACTCCCCCCTTGAGGGGGAGTCAAAATCGCAAAGCGATTTTGGTGGGGGGTCAATTCTGAATTTTTTAACAGCTCAACAATATAATCCATTATGCCATTAACATTTTCTAAAAATTCATTGTTCCATAATCTTAAAATTCTAAATCCTTGATTACTCAAAAATTTATCACGATTAGCATCATATTCAATTTTTTGAGCATGTCCCGAGCCATCCAACTCAATGATTAAATTTTTTTCGAAACACACAAAATCAACAATGTAATTACCAATTGGCTGTTGCCTTCTAAATCTATAACCCAATTGATCATTATTTATTTTATACCATAAGGTTTTTTCATGATCAGTCATATTAGATCTCAATTCCTTCGATCTAGAAAGATTTTTTAATTCGTAATTTCTTTGAGCAAAATTTTTATCTGACCCCCCACCAAAATCGCTTTGCGATTTTGACTCCCCCTCAAGGGGGGAGTTGAAGATCGAATAATTTGACAATAATTCGACAATTATTTTTTTAGCTTCTTTGATTTTTTGATTAGATATTTTTTGATAATTTTCTATAAAATTTTCTTGCGACAAAATAAATTTTGACTTGATTTGAAAGGTTGTATCCAATGAAAAAATTCCATCAATATTACTATGTAAATTTTTTATAGATCCGTCGTTACTAAAAATTTCACGCCTTGCCAAACCAAACTTTCGCCACCATTTTAAATCAGTCTCATCGCCGAAAGTGCAACACATTACCACTCCCGTACCTTTATCCATTTGCACTAAATCATCTGCGATAATGGGAATTTTGACACCAAAAATTGGCGAAATTGCAAATGATCCAGTTTCACCAACTCGTCCTTGTTGATTAAATTTATCTTCATCTAAAATTAAATTTTTATATCGCTGATCTTCACCATTAATCATCACCGCAACGCAAGCAGGAAGAAGCTCAGGACGAGTTGTCATAATTTCTAATAATTCACTTTTTCCAGCAATTGCAAAATTAATAAAAAACATTTCGCCTTCAACTTCATTGTCAATTATATCAGCTTGAGCTAGAGCAGTACGATCGGAAATGTCCCAGAAAACTGGTTGATTTTGTTTTTCAGCCAAGCCTTTATTGAATAAATCGATAAAAGAAGCTTGAGAAATTTTTTGAACTTCGGGTGAAATTGTTTGATATTTTTGTTTCCAATCAACCGATAAGGCAATTTCGTTAAATAAAATTTCAAATTCTTTTTCAGCTTTGTCAACTTCTTCGCGACATTTGGCAATAAAAGATCCACGACCATTGTCAATTTCAAAAATTCCTGCTTTTTTGCCAATAATTTTTTCGACTAATCTTTCGGTGGGAAGTCCATTATCGTCAAATCCCATTGGGTAAAAAACATCTTTTCCGCTCATGCGATTATAACGCGCAACGAAATCTGCTTGGGTGTAGGAAAAAACATGACCCATATGGAGAAGTCCTGATACTGTAGGTGGAGGAGTATCAATTACAAAAGTTTGATCTTTTTCTAAATCATTTTGAAATTGATAAATTTTATTTTGATTCCAATATTCCTGCCATTTTTTTTCAACGATTTTTGGTTGATATTTTTCTGCCAATATAAAATTTTTTTCTAAAGATTTATTTTTTAAAGTTATATTTTCTAAGGGTTTATTTTCTAAGGGTATTTTTTCATTAGGATTTTTTTCATTATTTTCACTCATGATCAAGCTAGTTTAATTCAATAATTTCAATGGTAAAACGTCCAACCGTTTGAAGATAAATTTTATCGTTAACAATTACGGGAGAATGGAAAATTTTCTTACCAATTGAGTAATTATTTTCAATTGATCCATCTTGGGGAGATGCGATAATTAAGACTCCATCATTGCGTAAAATCACTAGCTTATCTCCTGCAATAATTACCGAATTGTAAATAAATTTACTGGCTGGTTTTTTAGGATTTTCGTAAGCTGGAAGATCTTTGATCCATTTGATTTTGCCATTTAGACGATTTATTGCAATTAGTTTATTATCGTTGTTAATTAAGAAAAGATAATCATTTGCAACCCAAAAATTAGCAATTGAGGCAATTTGTTTTTTCCAAATAACTGAACCATTTTTAACATCAATTGCTTTTAACAAACCTGAATTACTAATTGCATAAAGTTGATCATTTTTAACAATCAAATTTGCATCAACATCATTAAGATAAAAATCTGAGCTAATTGCCTTATTAAGGTTTAAATCAATGACCCAAAGCACTTCACCAGTTTTTTTATTTAAGGCATAAACTTCACCCGAAGAATAGGAAACCAAAATTTTATCCTTGTAAATTACTGGCATTGATGAACCTAGAATTGCAGTTGATCGATCTACTCCCATATGCAAAAAATTTAATTCAGCATTTTCAATATCAAAGCAATAAAGATGATTATTATCGCTTACCACATAAATAAAATTATCGCTAATCACAGGCTTGGAAGTTAAAATTGCACTTACTTGCTTTTGCCAAATCACCTTACCATCTGTTGCATTTACTGCCACTAAAAAATTAGAACCAATTGTTGCATAAATCTTATCTTGATGCATGCTAATTTGGGGAGTACGATAATTTTGGATCAGAGATTTTTCAAAAATTTGTGAATTCCAAATTAGTTTTTTAGCTTGTAAATCATAGGCAAAAAGCATTCCTGAAGAATCTAAAAAATAAATTTTTTGATTATTAATTATTGGTTCGAAGTGAAAATTTTCATTTTTTGCAGAGCTATAAAAAATTGATTTTGACCAAGTTTTTTTTATAGAAAATTTATTTTTTTTATTAAAAATTTTATTAGAATTTTTGGAAAAGTTTTTAGCAATATTTTCATTTTCTTGATTTAATAAACTTAGCGATCCAAGAAAATTTAAATTTAATTTTTGCTTTGGTAAAATAATTGGAGAATTTTTTAATGACTCATCAACTATCAGCGAGTTATCTGCAATATATGCGGTAATTGCCTTTGCCTTATCATAATCTTTATCCTTAGAGCATGAGGTAATTGCAAGCAGTAAAATGATTAAAAATTTATTTCTAAGGATAAAGGAACGCATAAAAATCTCTAAAAATTATTGTTTTTTAGTTATATTTTTATTAGGAGATTTTTTTTCGGCTGAATCAGATTTTTCTTTTGAAGTTGAAGATTTTGAATCGTTTTCTTGAGATTTATCTTTATTATTTTCAACCTTTTCATCAGTTTTTTCTTCCTGAGATTTTGGAGTTGTCGAATCTTTTTTTAGATCATCAGAGTTTTTTGATGATTTAGTTTTATCCTTATCTTCATTAGCTAATTTTTCTTTAAATCCTTTTTGGATAAGCATAGCTTTACCATCTTGAGCTCTAGCTTTAAGATCTTTATTATCTTTGGCTTTTTCAATAATTTCATCAAAAATTTTATTGGCAATTTCTAAATTATTTTTTTGCATTTCATAAAAAGCTCTTTGCTCTGCAATATGAAGTTTTAATATTGAAGAATTTTTATGAATTTGAGCAATTTTTTTAGTTAAATCAAGCTTCATTAATTCATCATCAGAAAGCCAAGTTGATATTGCAAGATATCCAGCTAAATCGCTCAAATAATCATTACAGCCAAAGCAATTGCTTAAAGCAAAATAGATTTCACCTGCTTCTTTTTTATTACCTTCATCAATTAAAAAACCTGCATAACGAAGCTTAGCAATCGCATTTACATTCGATGGAGTTAGTTTTGAACTAGTAATTTCAATTAATTTTTCTTTGGCAGTTTTTAAATCTCCATTTTGTTGAGCAATTAATGATTCATGCAATATTGCAGAAAATTTTTTAGCTTGTGAATTTTGAAAAATCGCAAAGACTCCGTATAGCGATATCACTATAACGAAGCTTAAAAATAATTTAGTTAAAATAGCTTTATTTTTAAATAAAAACTCAGCAATATTTTCTTGATTTGCTTTATGCTTAACTTTTTTAATAGCTTTAATTATTCTTTTTGGCATATGTTGTAAATATTTTATTTTTATTATAAATTAACTAAAATTATTGATAAATAATTTTATTATTTTTTGCAATAAATTGCTTGATTGATTTTAATCATCAAATTTTCAATTTGAAGAATTTTATGCAATCATTTGTAAACAGCAATCAATTGTGTTTTTAAGTAAATAGCTAATAGTCATTGGACCAACTCCTCCCGGAACAGGAGTAATTGCTCCAGCTATTTTTTTAACTGCTTCAAAATCAACGTCACCAACTAATCGATTAACTCCATCAATATTAACACGATTAATTCCAACATCGATAATTGTTGCAGATTTTTTTACCATTGATGCTTTAATTAAATTTGGTGATCCTGCTGCAACAATAATTGCATCACAATTTTTACACTCAAATTCTAAATCTTTAGTACTGCGATTTGCAACGGTTACCGTACAATTTTCAATTAATAACAGCCTAGCTAGAGGTTTTCCTACAATATTTGATGAACCAATAACCAATACTTTTAATCCTGATAAATTATCTCCATGAACTTCTTTTAGCAAATGCAAACAAGCTAGTGGAGTGCATGGAATTATTGCTTTATTTTTTCCTTCAATTTCGCCAATCGATAATTTTCCAACATTGATTACATGAAATCCATCAACATCTTTTCTTGGATCAATTGCATGAATTATTTTTTTACTGTCAATATGACGTGGTAATGGCAATTGAACTAGAATACCATGAACTTTTTTATCAGCATTAAGTTCATTAATCTTTAAAATTAAATCATTTTCTGAAATATCGCTAGCCAATTTAAATTGAATGGAATTCATTCCAACATTATGAGCTGATTTTTCTTTATTGCTAACATAAACTTCGCTTGCAGGATCATTTCCAACTAGAATTACCGCAAGTGTTGGGGTAATATTATAATCTTTTTTTATTGAACTTACTTGATGAGAAATATTAATTCGCATATCACTTGCAATTTTTTTTCCATCGATAATTTTCGCAGTCATTTTAAAATATTTTTTATATAAATTAATAAAGTTTAATTTTTTAATTATTAATTAAATTTTATTTTCACAATCTAGTTTGGCTTTAAAAATTAACTAAATCAAGCTAAAATTTCACAAAGAAAAGCATGATCAAGATCAGGTTTATTATGCTTATCTTTAAAAGCTCGAGGTGTTCCTTCAAAACGAATTTTCGCATCATGAAGAATTGCAATTTTATCACAAATTTCATCCATATCTACCAAAATATGAGAGGTAAAAAAAATAGTTTTTTTTAATTTCTTATATGAAATTAATTCATTTTTTAAGGCGATACGAGCTTTGGGATCAAGTCCAGACATTGGTTCATCTAAAATAATCAAATCAGCGTTGGATAAAAATGTTGCAAGCAATCCTAATTTTTGAGTCATACCTTTTGAATATTTAGCAATTTTTAATTTTAAATCATCATAGTTAAAATCTAAATTTTTGCATATTTCTTGAATGCGATTATTTTGCGAATTTAATTGATTATTTTGATTATGCTTAAAATTCTTTGATTGTCGATTCTCTAGATTCTTATCCCCTTTAATTTGATGATAAAATCCTAAAGCAAAATCTAAAAATTCAAATCCTGTTTGGTGAATTGCAGGTTGAAATTTTTCTGGTAAATAACAAATTTTTTTTCGGGAATTGGGAAGAGTTTTAGTGATTCCAAAAAATTCTGCATCACCTTCATCTTGATCAAGTAGATCAAGAATTATCTTAATTAAAGTAGTTTTGCCTTGTCCATTTAAACCAATAAATCCATAGATTTCTGCGATATTTACTGCTAAGCTTACATTATCGAGAACTGGCTTATTAAATGTTTTTGAAATTTGGTTAATTCTTAAAGGAATCATTAGTTTTAACTAAGTTTTATAGTTTTTATGAATGTTTATTTTCGAGTAATTTAACAATTGCCAGTAATGCAATTTGATATCCCGAAACTCCAAGTCCACAAATTACTGCATCAACAATATCGCTTAAATAAGAATTTTGACGAAATTCTTCTCTTTTAAAAACATTAGAAATATGCAATTCAATTTTTGCTCCAAGAAAAATTTCTAATGCATCTCTTATCGCAATTGAAGTATGAGTATAAGCTCCTGCATTGATTATAATTCCATCATAAACATCAATAGCATTTTGAATTATATCAACCATTGCTCCTTCGCTATTTGATTGCTCAAAATCTAAAATAACTCCGATTTCTTTTGCTAAATTTTTGCATTGAATATCGATTTTTTGTAAACTTGAATTACCATAAATTTTATGATCTCTCAAATGCAATAAATTTAAATTTGGACCATTAATTATTAAAATTTTTTTCATATTTGATATCATTTATTTTTATAAATTAACATTTTAGTTAAGATTTTTTTTACGATCAGATATTTCAATTTTGATGTAATAAAAAATTGTCACTGGAATTGAGCATCCGTATACAATTCCAATAATGGCAAGAGTTAACCACGGTTTAACAATTAATCCAATAATTATCGATGCAAGAAGAATCAAAGTAAAATATGCAAATTCATTACGAATAGGAATTTTTTTTATGGAAATAGTTGGAACACGACTTGCCAAAAAAACTGCAAGAGTTGAAACATAAGTAATCACTACGATTGGATTACTGTAAAATCCATCTCCAAACTCAAAATATAAAACCAGTGGAAGCATTGATAATGCTGCACCAACTGGTGCAGGAATTCCTTTAAAAAAATATTTTTCAAGAATTGGATTTGATGATTTACGATTTAGATCAACATTAAATCTTGCCAATCTTATAACCATACAAATTGCAAAAAATAATACCATTGCCCAATCAAAACCTTTGACATCTTGATAAGTATTGACCCAAAAATAAATTAAAAATCCTGGAACAATTCCAAAATTTACGAAATCTATTAATGAATCCAATTGAGCTCCGAATTCACTTGAAGTATTGAGAAATCTAGCTAAACGACCATCAACTCCATCCATAAATCCTGCAACTAACAATAAAATTACCGCTAAGCTAAATTCTAAAGCAATCGAAAATCTAATAGCAGTTAATGTTAAACATAAACTCGAAATCGTTACTAAATTTGGTAATAACGAAAACAAGGTTCGACTACGCGCTTCTTTACTTAACAGCTTGTTTTTGGAATAATTATTCATAGTTTTTATAAAATTATATTAAAAAAAATTAAGAAATCTTTGCAATATTTTTTAAAGCAATTTAGTTTTGTTTTATCAAATAAAATTGCAACCTTTAACTTTTTTTATTTTTAAAAATGACTGATAAAATTACCGATAGAAATCTTGCTAATTGTTTACGTTTTTTAACAATTGATGCAATAGAGAAAGCAAATTCAGGACATCCGGGAATGCCGATGGGAATGGCTGATGTTGCAACAATCCTATTTCGTGAGTTTTTAAAATTTAATCCCAAAGATCCTAAATGGATGAATCGTGATCGTTTTATTTTATCCGCAGGACATGGATCAATGCTTCTTTACTCCCTACTCTACTTAACTGGATATCAAGATATTTCATTGGATGATATTAAAAATTTTCGTCAACTTCATTCCAAATGTGCAGGACATCCTGAGTTTGGAGAATTAGCTGGAATTGAAACCACTACTGGTCCACTTGGACAAGGACTTGGAAATGCAGTTGGAATGGCAATTTCACAAAAAATTTTAGAGAATAAATTTTCAAAAGAAATTTTTAATCATAAAATTTATGCCTTAGTTGGAGATGGATGTTTGATGGAAGGAATTTCTCAAGAAGCTTTGTCAATAGCAGGTCATCTTCAATTAAATAATCTGGTAATTCTTTGGGATAATAATTCCATTTCCATTGATGGAGATACCTCGATTACGACTTCCGAAGATATGAAAATGCGATTTATTGCACTTGGTTTTGAAGTAATTAACATCGATGGACATGATCATCAGCAAATTAGAAATGCATTAAATCAAGCTCAGAATTCTTTGAAGCCAATTCTTATTGATTGTAAAACTAAAATTGGTTTTGGATCTCCAAATAAGCAAGGAAGTGAAAAATGTCATGGTAGTGCACTTGGTAAAGATGAAGTTGCAAAAACTCGATTAAATCTTAACTGGAACTATGGCGAATTTGAAATTCCGCAAAATTTTCTTAATGAATTTCGCAAATCAAGTGATCGATGTCTTAAGGATTATCAAATATTTAACGATAATATTTCAAAATTATCAACTGAAGATAAAATTGATTATGACGCAATTATTTCTAAAAAATTACCAAGTGATTTTTCTAATAAATTAGCAAAATTTTATCAAGAAATTATCACTAAAAAATCTAATCAAGCAACTCGTAAATCTTCACAAGAAGTTTTAGAATTTTTAACTGGCGAATTAATTTCAATCATTGCAGGATCTGCAGATCTTACCGAATCAGTATTAACTAAAACCAAACATACTAAGGCAATTTCTAAAAATGATTTTTCGGGAAGATATCTTCACTACGGAGTTCGTGAACATGCAATGTCTGCAATTATGAATGGAATTTCACTTCACGGAAATTTTATACCTTATGGTGGAACTTTTTTAGTTTTTAGCGATTATTTAAAACCTGCAATTCGCTTATCTGCATTGATGAAAAGACAAGTACTTTATGTTTTTACTCACGATTCAATTGGACTTGGGGAAGATGGTCCAACCCATCAACCAATTGAGCATTTAGCAATGCTTCGAGCAATTCCTAATTTACAAGTTTTTCGACCTTGCGATAGCGAAGAAACACTCGCAAGTTATGAATTAGCTATCATGAATGTCAATTCTCCATCAGCATTAATTTTTAGTAGACAAGTTTTAAATTTTGTTGAAAAAGATCATCAAAAATATCGCCAAGGTGGATATATAATTAAACAAGAAAATTTAAATGCAAAACTCGATGCAGTTATTATTGCAACTGGTTCAGAAGTTCAAATTGCCATTAATGCTCAACAAAAATTAAGTTTAAAAAATATTAATGTTCGAGTTGTTTCTATGCTTTGTACCTCAATTTTTTTACAACAAGATTTATCATATCAAGAGCAAGTTTTGGGAGATAAAAATATTTTAAGAATTGGAGTTGAAGCAGGAATTCGTCAAGGTCTAGAGCAGTTTATCTTGGGAGGAATTTTTATTGGAATGAATAGCTTTGGAGCATCTGCAAATGCTTTAGATTTATATAAATATTTCAAAATTACCGATGATGAAATTGTTAACCAAATTACCCAAAATTTAAATAAATAAATTATTTAGTTAAATTTCAGTAATTTATAAAAATAATATTTATTTTAAACAATTCTCAATATCTTTAACCATTTGCGTTAAAATTTGTGAATATCCATTAGAATTACTTTGCCTCTCATTATCTTTAACAGCTGAACTTAAGCCAATAATATCAAGCTTTGCAAAATTAATTTGATAATTTTTGGCAATTTTTTGAGCAGAGTTTTTTTCATCATTGATATCACCTAATAGGCATGTAATTTGATTATTTTTAATAACATCATCAAGCTTTTTAAGTTTAGTTATTTTAAGATCAATTGCATGATCATAATCAACAATTAATTTCGCAGTAACTTTAAAATATTCTTCAAAATATTGATAACAATCATGATAAAAAATAAAATTCTTAGCTTTTATTTTTTCTAATTTATGATTTATTTTTAAGATTGCTTGTTGATTTTGTTGTTGAAATTTCCTAAAATTTTTATGATAAAAATTACAATTTTTTTGATCAATTTCGCATAATTTTTCTTTTAGTTTTAAGGCAATCAACTCAGCATTTTGTGGATTTAGCCATAAATGATAATCCAGATATTTTTGATTATTTCTTAAATTAAATAATTTTATTTTTTCAATTTCACTAGCTATTAAAATTTTATCTTTGGGATGTGAATTTGAAATTAATTTATATAAATTTTTTTCATAATTTTTATCAATCATAAAAATTAAATCGGCATTTTTCAAAACCTTGACATCATCGCTTTTTAGTTGATAATTATGCTCTGAAAAATTACTTTTAAAAACCAAATAATTATCAGTTTTATCACCAGTTATCGCAGATATAATTTGATAAAGCGGATTAATTGAACTTGCAATTTTAATTTTATAATTAGCATTTTCTTTTATATTATTTACCAATTGATCTTGTCCAAAACATTGCTTAGAGCTAATGTTTTGTAGTAATAAAATTATCAACAACAATTTTTTCATAAATGAATTTTATAGAATTAAAAAAAGTTAGTTTAAAAATTAACCAAGATAAAATCATTAACGATATTTCTTTGCAATTGAAAAAAGGACAAATCACAACTTTAATTGGTCCAAATGGAGGTGGTAAAACTTCGATTGCCAAAATTGCTTTGCAACTAATATCTCCAACATCTGGGAAAGTAATAGCTAGCAAAAAAATTTCCCGAGGATATATGCCTCAAAAAATAAATTTAGATAAAAGTTTTCCAATTTCCGCTTTTGATTTTATTGGTTTAGCAAAAAATAAATTTATTATTGACCAATATTTTCAAGATCTTTGTGATAAATTAAATGTTTTAAAAATTTTAAATCATCCTATTTGCGATTTATCAGGAGGTCAATTACAAAAAATTTTATTTTTAAGAGCAATCATTAGCAAGCCTGATTTTATTGTTCTTGATGAACCAACCCAATATATGGACATCACAGGAATTGCCGAATTTTATCAAATTTTAAACGATATAAGAAATGCTCAAAATTGTGCTATTTTACTGGTTTCACACGACCTAAATTTTGTAATGCAAAAAAGTGATCAAGTAGTTTGTATTAATCAGCATATTTGTTGTCAAGGTTCGACAGAATCCTTAATTTCTGATCCGCAATATTTAAAATTATTTAGCCCTAATAATTTTTCTACTAATTTAAAAAATCACAATCATTCATTAAATAAAGATCAAAAATTAACAAATGATATCGATCAAGAAATCGCAATATATAAGCATTCTCACGATCATCATCATTAATAATTCCTAAAAAATTATCGTAAAATTACCGTAAAATTATCGTAAATTTTCACCAATATCTTTGATTAATTTATTAAAATAATTTGCCAATTCTCCTTGTGGATATTTTACTAAATAAGGAATTTGCTGATCGCTACATTGAGAAATTTCAGAAATTATTTTAATATCTCCTAAAAAATTTAAATGATGTTCTTGTGCTAATTTTTTTGCTCCATCTTCTCCAAACAAATATTGCTTTTGTCCTTCATTTTCCAGGTAAGCCATATTTTGGATAATTCCTAAAATCGGGATTTTTAATTTATTAAAACAATCAATTGACTTTACGGTATCAATTACTGCCAATCTTTGTGGAGTTGAAACTAATAACACCGCATTAACTAAAAATTTTTCCGCCAAACTTAAATAAACATCACCAGTTCCAGGAGGCATATCGATAACCATCACATCAACTTCTTGCTTATCAAATGCCCAATTTATTGAACGAATTAATTGATGAAGAATTTTAGTAACCATTGGTCCACGCCAAACTCCAGCGGAATTTTCATCAATCATATTGCCAATCGAAATGCATTTTATGTTATGAGAAATTAGTGGCAAAAGTAATCCATCCGCAATCTCAGGTTTACCTTTGAGATTCATTAAACTAGCAACCGATGGACCATAAATATCAGCATCAACTAATGCAGTATTATAACCATTAGCTTGAAGTGCTATTGCAAAATTACATGCAATAGTTGATTTACCAACTCCTCCCTTGGTTGAAGCAATTGCAATAATTTTTTTTACACCCTTAACTCTTAATTCCTGATTCATAAAATCTTTAAGATTTTTATTGTCATCTTTCATAAAATTGTCAATATTTTGAGGTTAAAATTTATTTCAAATAATAAAAAAATTGATTGAATTTGATTTAGCAAAAATTTAAAATAAAAATATCAAAGCCAAAAATCTTTTCAACAATTGTTTTTTAAAACTAATAAATAATTTGAAAATCTTTATTGGACACTCCATTTGAGTGAATAATTAAATTAAATTTAAACTAAAATGTTTAAAAATTTTTCTCGCCATAATTTAAGTTTAAAAAAACCATCACTGCTTTTAAACCAAGCTAATCCTTGCTTTGTTGGTGATGTTGATGAAAATTATTCAAATAATTTAATTGATTCAAAATATTTTAATTCCAAAAATTTCTTTTACGATTTAAATTTATTTAACAGCAATAACTCTG
>CAMCSJ010000031.1 GCA_945878005.1 Rickettsia typhi
AAAATTAAAATTTTGATTTCGAAGACGACTCGCCCCTGGGATTGCGTCGCATTCGCTCCTGATCCCGGTTATTTGCTAAAAATAGCCGTTTAGGCTATTTTTTTTACGCAAATAACCCCCCACCGACTCCTTAAGCCTTTACTAACGTAAAGGCTTGTTCGTCGACTCCCCCTCAAGGGGGGAGCTAGAGCCCGAGAGCTTTGAGAGCATTGCACAAAATGTAGGGATAGAAGCCTCAAGGGGTGAGTGATGAGCCCGTCAAGAAATTAATTATCTTGAATAAAATTCTGTGATCAAATGCGGTTCCATTTCAATAGCGTAAGGAACTTCAGCAAATGTTGGTTTTTGGGAAAGTTTAATTGAATAATTTTCTTTTTCTAAAGTCATGTAAGAAGGAATATCGCGTTCCATTTTTTCCATTGCGTCAATAACGATTGCAAGAGTTCGTGATTTTTCACGAACCTGAACTATATCACCAATTTTTAAACGATAAGAAGCAATATTGACTACTTTTCCATTCACGGTTACGTGTTTATGACTAACAAATTGACGAGCTGCAAAAACTGTAGGAACAAAATTTGCACGATAAATAACTGAATCGAGTCTAGATTCTAAAAGACCGATAAAGTTTTCACTAACATCGCCTTTAAGTTTAGAAGCAAGTTTGAAAGTGTTATAAAATTGTTTTTCTGAAATATTTCCGTAAACAAATTTCATTCTTTGTTTAGCGCGAAGTTGATTTCCGTAATCACTTGAACGACCCTTAGGAGCTGATCCATGTTGACCCGGACGATAATTTCTTTTAAGATATGGATCTTTAGCTTGACCCCATAAACTTCCACCTAGTTTACGGCTAATTTTTTTCTTAGCTTCAATTCTTTTAGTCATATTATTTTGATTTAAAATTTACGAATTTTTCAAATAGTAATCTTAGGATTTATTTTACAAACTATTAATTATTAACTACTTTCCCTAAGAAATGTTAGGAATTGTTTTAATTTAATTAATAAAATATTTGTCAAGATATTTGCCCTAAAAAAAATTTTAAAAACTTGACGCTTTTAAAAGATAAATTCGACTTAAGTTAAATTTTAAATAAGCAAAATATAGTTGTCAACAAGCTTTTATCTTAGAAATTAAAGGTTTTTTACTTTTTTATAATTTTGTTATAAATAATTATTGGTTAAGAAATATTATTCAAAAGTTTTTTTTTAAATTATAATTGTTAATTAGATTAACCTGTAATTTTATTTTTATTATTTAACTCTTCCAATAAATTTGATTTTAATTTATCATTGAGCGGTTGATGTGCAGTTCGATAACAATACAAAAGTTCCGTCATTATTGCAAATATAGGTAGCATTTCCAACATATCCTTGTCCTACGCAATTTAGAGATCCACTTCCCGAAATAACGATTGAAACATCAGTTCCTCCACTAACTCCCGAAACTGTGCAACCTTTTTTACAATAATTTCCGTCCATAGTATATCCGCTAGCGCAATCACATGATTGAACTTGGCCAATATTGCCATTTTGACAATTGTAACTAACTGACCCAGAATATCCAGCTTGATCACAATTTGCATTTCCAGCTCCTGGGGGAACGAAATTAGTTGAAGATCCCGTAATTGTTAATGGACAATAATTTGCGTAAGGACAATTTTGACCGCATGTTGCAGGATCAAACATTTTTATTTTCCATTTTTTGGTAAGATATTTTTCTACCTCTTTTCGTTCTTCAATTTTTAAAGCACGATTAAAAATTATCAATTCGGCAATAACTCCATTAAATAAATCTTGGGTATAAGTTCCATCATCAAATGCTCCAACCGTAAAAAGTGAAAGATTTTTTGATCCACTAACGCTTGCAGTTGTTGAGTTAAAATGATCACTCACAAAATGATTAACTGAATATCCATCATCAATAAAATAAGTTAAATAATCATTTTTAGGAATTATTTTTCCTGCTCCAAAGGCATTAATTGATTCAGCTTTTGGTGCAGAATATAAAATTTTTTCAACGGGAGATTGATCGACTGAATAAGTAAATGAAAGGTTTGAGGGATCTCTAACTCCTTTTGAAGAAATTATACTTTGTATTCCTGCTCCAGTTGCATTTAAACGAAAAACTGAAAAAATTGATAATTGATTTGTTGAGCCAAAATTTACCGTGTTATTTAAAAATTTAGTTCCGTTAAACTCCAAGCAAGGCAATGAATTAATGCAATCGGCTCTAAACACTGGAGCTGATTCTAAATCAGCAGAAATTAAATTATTTTTTAAAACTTCTTGGGGATTAATATCTTTCCATAATTGCACTTTATAATTGGTTTCGGGCTCTTCAATTGCAAAACTTTTATCAGATGTAACTTCGTACCAACCAATTAATCCGCGTATCGAAGAGACGGGTGAACTTTGCGTTAATTGTTTAGCGGTTGATAATCTTGTCATGCCAATTAAACGAGAACTTTGAGTAACACCCAAAACTAAAATTGCGATAATTAAAATTACAATCGATAATTCAACTAAACTAAATGCATTTCTTTGATCATTTTTAGTTTTGAGTTTATTGATTTTTTTGATAATTTTAAATTTCTTTTTAATCACTTTTAAGGTTTTAAATTAATCTATAATTATTGGTAATGGATAATTGCCAAGTACTTTTATAAATGGTTTAATTTTATCTTGGGATAATTGTTTAATTCTAAGATCATTTTCTGTGAAAAAACCATCAATCTCAACAAGATATAATGAAATTCCTATAAATTGTGAATTTTTAACACAAGATAATAATTTTAAATTAAAATTATTATTTGTGAATAACGAAAAAATTTCTGATTTACTTACTGAATTTGAAACTTCTATTGAAAGAATAGTATTATCAGATCCAGAAGGTTCGGCTTCTTTAATTGCCGATAAAACCAATTGTAATTGATCATTTTTTTTATGATCATTTTTTTTCGAAGTAAATTCAAAAAAAGGAATTTTTGCATATATTTTTAATCCTACACGATTATTAGACATATTTATCCACCAATTTTTTTGAGTTGTGTCTTTTTTGTCAAATTCATTTTCAAACTTAGGCAATAAAAAAACTCCGATATTAATGGTTGATTTTTCAATCTCGGCGATAAGATTTGTAGCACTATCAAAGTTAGTTATTGAAATTTCTTGTGAAAAAAATTCACGAACTAGATATTCATATTCAACGAGCGATAACGGATTGTGAATTCCAATTTTAAGTTTTTGTTCGCAATTATTGGCATTGGTAATTATCTTTCTCCAGATATTAATTACTGCAAGTTTTAAAGAATTATTTTCAACTTTTTTAACCAAATTTTTTATCATATCAGCTTCGCGACTTGACTTAATAAAAAATTTCTCATTGTTATTTTTTTTAATTTCGCTAACCTTTGGAATTATTGACATTCTTCGATTAATCAAATTAATAATTTCGTGATCAATCTCGTCAATTTCATTACGCAAATCTTGCAAATTTTTATTATTTTTATTATGTTGATTTTCTGTCATTTGGTTTTAATATTTTTTAAAAATGATTTAAATATTTTTTAACTGCTAATCAAAATTTAAACTTTTATTATGAAAGTCAAGTCATGTTTTGGACCAAATTACAAAGAATATGAAATTGGCGAAATTGTTTTTTTAGCAAAAGAAACTCCTTTGAAATTATCATGTGGTGTCGAAATT
This sequence comes from Rickettsia typhi, assembly GCA_945878005.1. Lineage (GTDB taxonomy): Bacteria > Pseudomonadota > Alphaproteobacteria > Rickettsiales > UBA1997 > CAILUF01. Next base: position 3,711 of record CAMCSJ010000031.1, read on the forward strand.
AGTAATTTTCCGATTGCCTATCAAACTTACGGAGAGCTTAATAAAGATCGATCTAATGCCATCCTAATTTTTCACGCTCTCACGGGAGATCAATATGTTGCATCTCAAAATCCCATAACTCAAAAAGAAGGATGGTGGGATTTTATGATTGGCGAAAATAAAACTATCGATACTAAAAAATATTTTGTAATTTGTAGCAATATTTTAGGTGGATGCATGGGTTCATTTGGTCCAAAATCAATTGATCCAAAAACCAATAAGCCTTACGGAATAAATTTCCCAGTTATCACAATTTTAGATATGGTTCATGCTCAAAATTTACTGATTGAACATTTTCAAATAAATAAACTTCATGCGATAATTGGAGGATCAATGGGAGGAATGCAAGCTTTGGCGTGGAGCGTTTTATATCCCAGTAAAATCAAATTAATTATTCCGATTGCAACTTCTTACCGATTTTCTCCGCAAAATATTGCTTTTCATGAAGTTGGAAGACAAGCTATTACTTCTGATCCAAATTGGTGTGATGGTAATTATCTAGAAGAAAAAAAATTTCCAACTAACGGACTTTCCTTAGCAAGAATGACTGCAAATATAACCTATTTATCGGAATCTTCATTGCAAAGAAAATTTGGTCGAGATCTTAATAATAAAAATTCTTTTTCTTTTAATTTTGATCGAGAATTTCAAATTGAAAATTATCTTCATCATCAAGGAAGTAGATTCGTTGAAAGATTTGATCCAAACTCTTATCTCTTCATCACCAAAGCAGTAGATTATTTTGATTTAGAAAGTGATTTTTCAGGAAATTTAAGCAATGCTTTCAGTGAATTTTCAAAAAATAAGGAAGGAAAATTTTGTGTAATTTCTTGCTTAGATGATTGGCTTTTTCCAGTTTTTGAAAGCAAAAAAATAACCAAAGCATTATCAGCATGTTCAATCAATACTAGCTATGTTGTAATCTCGAGTATCAATGGACATGATTCATTTTTAATTGAAAATGAATTGCTTAAAAATACCATTCACGGATTTATAAATCAAAATTAAAATTATGACTGAAATCGGCGAAAATATTATTATCAATAAAATTAGATATGATCTTGAAATCATTGCCAATCTTATTAAAAATAATAGTAAAATTTTAGATATTGGATGTGGAAATGGCGAATTACTTCACTATCTAAAAAATCAAAAAAATGCAGATTGTCGAGGAATTGAAATATCTCAAGAAATGGTTGCAAAATCATTGATGAAGGGATTATCAGTGATCAATGGAGATGCAAATTTTGATCTAAATTTTTATCCCGATTTAAGTTTTGATTATGCAATTCTTGGCCAAACAATTCAAGCGATGAATAATCCACAAAATGTTTTGGAAGAAATGCTAAGAATTGCCAAATATGCAATTGTTTCTTTGCCGAATTTTGCTAATTATAAAAATCGATTTCACCTTCTTTTTAAGGGAACCATGCCTGTTAATTCTTCAATTCCATTTCAGTGGTATGAAACTCCAAATATCCATTTTTGTTCAATTCGTGATTTTGAAAATTTATGTAAAAAAATGAATTTAACAATTGAAAGAAAAATTTTTTTAACCTCTAAACATCGATTATTAGGAATTCTTGGCAATAAAATTATCGCCAATTTTTTTGCCGATTTTGGAATTTTTTTAATTAAAAAAAATGAATTTTGTGCAACTGGTCAAGAAGAATTCTCTTACAAAAAAATAAATAATATTAATTTTGCAAAAAAATTAGTAACTCAATTTTGTAAATCTCGTTGATATCTATTAGAATAAATTGGGCAAATTATTTTGCGGTTATTGATTATTTTAAATTTTAAAATATCATAATTTGAAATTATTTTTTAATTAAATTTTTTTTAATGAAGCAAATTAAAATTATCAAAATCACAATCTTTTTTCTATTGATTGGAAATTTTTTAAATATCAACAAGATCAATGCCAAACAAACTTCTTATGAAGTTTTATATGAATTTGCTTATCGTACAAGACCTACGGAATCAATGGAAACAGGAACTCCTAGAGCAGATAGTTCAAATGATTATAAAAATGAAATTTTTGAACAAAGCGATATCGATTATCCAGCTAAAAAAAATAAAAAACTTAAAGATGATCCGCAATATTATGAAGATACTTATTACGATTCTATTCCCAGTGATGAGGAAATTGATCTCGATGAAGTTCTAGAAAAAAGCTCAGGATTAAAAGTCCAACAGAGATATGTTGGTCATTTTAAAATAGGCAATCCTTATAAAATATTTGGAGTTTCATATATTCCTCAAGATTACGAATCATTTGAAGAAGAAGGAACTGCATCTTGGTATGGAAGTGAATTTCATGGCAAAAAAACTGCTAATGGAGAAATATACAATATGGGAGATATCACTGCAGCTCATCCTACCCTACCCTTACCTTCCTTAATAAAAATAACCAATCTTAAAAATAATAAATCTGCAACTGTTCGGGTTAATGATCGCGGACCATTTGCCAAAAATCGTATAATTGATGTATCCGAAAAAACTGCTGAAATTTTAGGCTTTAAAAATAACGGAACCTCAAAAGTTAAAATTCAATTTTTACGAAATGAAACTGATGAAATGCTTGCTAAGCTTGGAATTGGAAGTAAAAAAAATAAAATTAATAATCAAAATATTAATCAACCAATTGACGATAAAGAGCTTGAACTTTATACGGAATGATTTTTAATTATTAAAAAAATATTTCTAATTTTACTTAAAAATTATTTTAATTTGGTTTTTTAAATCAATTTTTAAATCAATTTTTTGGATAAATTTTTAACTAAATGATTTTTAATTAAAATTATTAATTATAATGAATTATCAAAATAAACCATTAGATCTCAATAATATTCAGCTGGAAACAAAAATGGTTAGGGGTGGAACTCTAAGAAGCAATTTTGGAGAAACATCGGAAGCAATTTTTATGAATTCAGGTTTTTGCTATAATTCTGCAGAAATTGCCGAAAGTCGTTTTGATGGAAGTGATCCGGGTTTTGTTTATTCAAGATATGTTAACCCTACTCTCAAAATGCTTGAAGATCGATTGGCATTACTAGAAAATGGTGAAGCATGTTGCGTTACTTCATCGGGAATGTCTGCGGTTTTTTCTTCGATTATGTGTCAAATAAAAGCTGGAGATCATCTTATCGCATCAAGAGTTTTATTTGGATCATGTAATTATATCATCACCAAAATTTTACCAAATTACGGAGTGGAAATTTCATTGGTTGATGCAACTAATCATCAAGAATTACAACAAGCATTTAAACCTAATACCAAAATTGCATTCATTGAAACTCCAGCTAATCCAACTACCGAAATTGTTGATATCGAATTTATTTCTTCGCTTTGTAAAAAGAATAATACTTGTTTAATTGTTGATAATATTTTCGCATCACCTTATTCACAAAGTCCATTTAAATTTGGAGCAGATATAATTGTTTATTCAACTACCAAGCATCTTGATGGCCATGGAAGATGTTTGGGTGGAGCAGTAATTGGTTCTCAAAATTTTATTAAAGAAATTTTATTACCATTTCATCGTCATACTGGTTCAGCATTGAGTCCATTTAACGCTTGGATAATTCTTAAATCTTTAGAATCTTTTCCACTTAGAATTGAAAGGCATTGCAGTAATGCTCAAAAAATCGCTGAGTTTCTTGAGAAACAAACTAAAATTACCAAAGTTTTTTATCCATTTTTAAAATCTCATCCCCAATATCACATAGCTAAAAAACAAATGAAAAATGGTGGAGCAATAATTGCTTTTGAAATTAAAGGCAATAAGCAAGATTGCTTTAATTTTATGAACAAACTCAAATTGATTGATATTTCTAACAATCTTGGGGATAGTAAAAGCTTAATAACTCATCCTAGCTCAACTACTCATTCTAACATCAATGGAGATGAAAAAGAAATGCTTGGCATTTCTGCGAATCTTTGTCGATTATCGGTTGGAATTGAGCATTTCGATGATTTAATTAATGATTTACAACAAGCATTATTATAAAAATTATTTAATAGTTAAAATAATATATAATAATTTTTTTTAATAAATTACAATATTTTAAATTTAAAATTAATAATTATGCCAAGCTTTGATATAGTATCTAAAATTAATCTTCAAGAAATTGATAATGCAGTTAATTCAGTTCTTCGAGAATTAACTAATCGTTATGATTTTAAAGGTGCAGTTTTTAGTGTTGAATTAAATAATAAAGATAATATCATTAACATTACAGCAGATAGCCAATATAAGCTTGGTGCTATTCAAGATTCATTAAAAACCTATGTAACTAAACGCTTAATTGATGCTCGAGCACTAGATTTTCAAAAAGAGCAAGGAGCTGGACAACAAACTCTTCGTCAAGAAGTAAAGTTACGAAATGGCATTGAACAAGAAATTGCCAAAGATATTATTAAAAAAATTAAAGATGCAAAAATAAAAGTACAAACAACCATTAAAGGTGATGAACTTAGAGTTGACGGTAAAAAAAGGGATGATCTTCAAGAGGCAATTGCTTTATTAAAAAATTATGATTGCAAAATTCCACTTCAATTCATTAATTTTCGTGAATAACATCTTAAAGTATATTTTAAGATGTTATATTTTTTTTAAAAAAAATATTGATAATTTTAACCTCCACCGATAAAATGAACGATCTCGATTTTACATCCATTATCCAGAATAATTTTATCAAAATCGCTTGGATTGACAATTTGTAAATCCTTCTCAATGGCTATTTTAGTAATATCTAATTCATATTGATGAATTAAAGAATTTATTGTTGAGTCCTTGTTAATTAATGTTTCTTGACCATTAATTGTAATTGTAATTTTTGACATTTAAGATTAAAAGTTATTTATTAAAATTTTGTTTAAGTTATATTTTATAAACTTAGCATTTAAAAAATTATTTGCAAAAAATTATTAACTTTAATTTCATGATTTTTCAAAGATATCTCTTCAAAGTTAGTTTCATTTACAGCTTCTCGATTTGTACAATTTTAATTTTTTTAATCTGGTTTAGTCGAGCTAGTAGCTTTGTAGGATATATCACTGAAAATGGCGTAGAAATATCCAAATTTTTAAATTTATTTATTCTAATTTTGCCATGGCTTTTGATGATAATAATTCCGATATCAATTTTTTCAGGAACAATTTTAGGAATCAATCAATTAAAAAATAGCAATGAGATAACGATTCTAAAAAATTCTGGACTTACTAAAATTCAAATATGTAAACCAATTATATTTCTCGCAATAATTTGCTCTTTAATATGCTATTTTATTGCCTTTTATCTAATGCCTTATTCTAATCGATTGCTTCGCGAAGCTCGATCAGCTATCAATAACAATTATAGCAATATTTCTTTTAAATCACAAACATTTGAAACATTTAAAAATTTAACAATTTACAGTAAAAATCGCGACGAAAATAATAATTTGCTAGAAATTTTTTTACATGATCAAAGATCTGAAGAATTTAGTCTAACAATAACAGCACAAAATGGCAAAATTGTTATACAAAATAATTCAGCATTTTTGCAGATGAACCAAGGTACTGTTCAAAAATTTAATTATCAAAATCGCAATAGTGAAATAATGAAATTTGATAGTTATGTTTTTAATCTTAGCGAATCTTCAAAATTAAAATTAAACAATAAAAACAAGGTTAATGAATATTATTTCCATGAACTTATCCATCCTGCTGAAGGTTTATCCACATTTGATTATCAAAAAATTAAAACAGAAATTCATGAAAGATTAGTTGATCCCTTGCTATCATTGGTTTTAACCCTAATTGCTTTGTCAATAATTTTAAAAGGGGAATATAAAAGAAACAATAATTCAAATAATATTATTTATGCAATTACCACAAGTTCTATTTACTTTGTGTTAAACATAATAAGTTATAGTTTTATTAAATATTCTAATTATTTCATAATTTTACCTTATTTAAATTTGATTATATTCATGACCATATCAATTAATCTATTATGCAAAAATTATCGGAAAAAAAATGCTCATTAAATCAATAAATCTATATCTTGCTAAGAATTTTATTAGTAAATTTCTTCAACTTACTTTGGCATTTTCATTGTTGATATTTTTAATAAATTTCATAGAAATATTTAATCGTACACAAGCCAATACAGTAGATTTTAGCATTAAAATTTTAATGGCTCTTTATAATGTTCCACAATTTATCAATGAAATCTCATCTTCATTGGTTCTATTATCGGCGATATTTTGTTACTATACTTTGTCATCTAGAAGTGAAATAACAATTATTCGCAATAGCGGATTATCACTTTGGCATATTGCCAAACCAATATCGCTTTGCGCATTATTTCTAGGAATTTTTTGGATAACCATCTTTCAACCTCTTAGCATTAAAACTTCAAGATTATTGGAAAATCTCGAGAATATTAATTTTGGAGATTTCGTTGATAATAAAATAAAAAAACATTCCAATTACAACTCATCTTCTTCAATTTGGTTACGTCAAGAAAATATTGAAGAAATTGATGAAGATATTATTATCAATGCTCAATCCATTGATCAAAATGATTTAAAATTCTATAATGTTAATTTATGGTTTTTTGATAAAAATGGAATTTTTTATAAAAGAATTGACAGCGAAGAAATGATTCTTTTAAACAATAATTTAATATTAAAAAACAACATTGTTAATGAACAATCACTAATTTTTAACAATGAAAATATTGAAAAAAACTTTACGCTATTAAGCAAAGAAGGCAATAAAAACCTTAATCAAAAAATTCCTAAAATAATAATCAAAACTAATCTTGACGCAAATTTTATCCTAAAAAAAATTCTTAATAATACTAATAATATTAACAAATTTAATATTTTTGAAATTCCCAGACTCATTAAAGATATGGATAATTCGGGATTAAATTCTCAAAAATATCGAGTTCGACTTCACTACCTTGCAAATCTTTGGCTGATCTTCATTGCCATGACCTTAATTGCATGTTATTTTGGAATAAATCATATTCGAAATCAAAAATCTATAATCATGATCGTAATTGGAATTGTTACGGGAGTTGCATTTTATATCGCAAGTACAATCCTAAATTCAATTGGTTCATCTGGTTTAATTTCGGTATTTGCCTCTACTTGGTCAGTAAGTCTAATATGCGTTTCGATCGGAATTTTATTAATTTACAGTAAAGAAAAAAATTAACAGTTGAAAAATATTTTGAATAATTAAATAATAACTTATTGCTAGTAAAAACTTTTTAGTTAAAAATAGTAATATACAACAAAACAAATTAAAACTAATTAACAATTATTAATTATGAAAAACTTTAAAAAAATTATTACTTTAACCTCGATTCTTGCTGTATCTGTAGCATTTTCTTGTGCTAAAAAAACTGAATCAGGTTCAACTAAATCTGCAAAAGGCGAACTTAGCGATCTTCCATCTTGGGTTCTTGATCCATCAGTTAAAGATGGTGTTGGTGGAGTTGGTATCGCAAGCCCATCAAAAGGTGGAATTAAATTTCAATTACCTAAAGCTGAATTAGATGCTAAAGCAAATATCGCTGCAACAATCCAATCTGAAATTTCTCGTGTTACTAAAAATGCTCTTCGTTCTGCAAAAGTAAATGAAAATGATGATGTTGAAGAATTCTTCGCTCAAGCTTCAAAAGAAGTTGTTAAAAATCTACCTCTATCTGGCGTAAAAAGATTAAATATTTTTAAAGCTGAAGATGGAAATCTTTATGTTCATATGGTTCTTACTAAAGAAGATTATAGCAAATTTTTAGAAAATAGCCAAAAAAATCTTGAAGCTTCACTAGCTAAATCAAAACTAAGTCGTGATAATATTAACAGATCACAAACTGCTACTAAAGAGTTATTTGACGAATTAGAAAAAGAAAGAGGAAATGAGCCAGTTAAAGCAACTCCAGCATCAGCTCCTGCGTCAACTCCTGCATCTAACTAAATTAATAAACAAATTCACCACATTTGTTCACCAATTTTAACATTTTAATTTAATAAATATGATAAAAAAATTTATAATTTGTTCATTTATCTTAAGCATTATCTCATCATGCTCAACTCCTTCAACTAGCGAAGAAACCAATAGTAACAATTCTTCACAAAGATCAGGAAGAATTAATTCTAGCGAGTCAAACACTAAAGATATTTTCAAAGAAATTGATTAAAATTTAGTTTAAAACTTAGTTTAAATTTTACGAACACATCACGAAATTTAAATCCAAGAAATCAATGGAATAATTACTATTTTAAAATTTTTTTATTTTGATTTATTAAAAATTTTTTAAATTCCATTGAATCACAAATTGCAATCAACTGACCAATAAAATATGAAAAAAAAATTTCTAATAGCTTTAGCTCTTTTAATATGCGGATGTTCATCAAATGATAATAATCTTGCTAAGCAAGATGCAAAATCTCCAAGTTGGTATATTAAACCCAAACAAAATAATTCAGAAAATTTATACGGAGTTGCGGAAGGATTTACTCTTGAAGAAGCAACCAAATATGCCTTAGCAGATTCAGCATCAAGATTAATTGTTAGCATTTCTGCTGAAACTACTATGACTCGTCAAGAAGATAATAATAACGCTCATGAAGAAATGCGTCAAAAAGTAAAACAAAATGTTGAAAAAATTAGTTTTAGCAATTTCAAAACCAGTAAAAGTGATAATATAAATAATAAATTTTACGTAGAAGTTGAAATTGAAAGATCGCCTTTTATCAATGAGCAAAAAGAACGAGTTTCATTTATTGAAAAAAAGATCAATGATTTGGATAAAAATTCTCTTGGCAAAAATCCAATTCAAAGAAGAAATTCTTTAATTAAAATTACCGAATTAAGCAAAGAGCTTGAGCTTAAGAGCATGATAATCCGAGGAGCTGGAGAGCAATTCAATCTTAAAGATAAACTTGAATTAATTGCTAAATTTCAAAATGAATTGGAAAAATCTTCCGATAAAATTGAATTCTTTTTTGATCCAACCTGCCCTAAAGAAATCACTCAAATTATTCGCAATAATTTAAATAAGGATAAACTTAAAATTGCTAGTAAATTTGATAAAAATGATGAGAATCAAGTTCTAATTAAAATTGAATCTGTTAGTAAAACTAATCATATCTATGAATCTCACATGACCAAAAACAAAATTGATTTTGAGAATTTATCCCAAGGTAAAGTCATTGCGAGTAATAGCATTGAAGCTACGGGAAGCTCAACAATCAGTGAAAGAGAATCATATTTAGCTAGTTTAAAAACTCTTGAAGAAAAAATTGAAAAAGACGGAATTTTAAAAGTTTTAGGTATTCTTAACTAATTATAGTTATAACTAATAAATAATAATATTCCTTATTAATTTTTATTATCTCCCAAGTTTTTTGTTAGGATATAGTTATTTTGGATAATTTTATTTATAATGAATTTTTTGATTGATTTTATCTTCGACTAGTATTGATGCAAACTAACATTGACCCAATAACTCTAGCACTAGAATGACTAGGATCACTTCCAACTCTTTGCTGAATAGATCTTGATTTTTCTTCTAACATAGTTTTTATTTCTGGATGTGGTAATGTTGAAATAATTTTTTGGGTTTTACTGTCGATTTTATTCACCTTTTGAATTATCAATTTTGCAATTTCAATTCTTTTTTGATTACCTTCTTGATCTATTTGACTAGTCATTTCCATGATATTTTTAATTGCTAGAAATAATGGAGTTTGATGGTTTTTATCCTTGTGATTCAAGAGCTCTGGATTTTTTTCAATTAAAAATCCAACCCAATCTAAATCAATTTTTTTAATTGCTAATTGCAAGATATTTTCTTTTTTAGCATTAGAGCAATCATTAATTTCAACATATTTTAAATCTAAAATATATTCTAGCAATTCTTTTGAATTTGGTATTCTAAAAATACCAGAAATTACATGATCATCTTCTTGAAGTGAGAGTCTCAAGGATGGAGTTTTTTCAAATAGCAATTTTATTATCTCCTTTTTTTCTTCAATAGTTGCTATTTTACTTTCG
>CAMCSJ010000032.1 GCA_945878005.1 Rickettsia typhi
AAATTTGAGTTATCTACTAAAACTTTGGTAGTTGATTCTTTTAATTCTGGCTTGGTATCGGCAGAAATTTCTGATGCTTTTTTGGCATCATTTTGTAAAGATTTTCCTAATTCAACTTCCTTGATAACATATTCAACTAAATCAATAAATGGTAGATTATTGCTAATTGAAATTTCCATTAATTTAGAAAATGATTCCATGATATTTTGGGGTATTGAAATACCGCGATCAGATAACCATCTACTTTGAAATGCCAAGGGATGAGAATCTTTTGCAGGATAGCCAATATAAAGGGTAACGGGAGAAACTCCTCCCGAATTTGTATTGCAATTAGTGGTAAATTTTTTAACTTCAACTTTCATTAGTTTTAATTTTATTTTCCTAAAGAATATTTTTAATTATTTTATTTACCTTTTACAAAGGTGCAAGTTGAATGTAAAGAAAAATATTATTTTATTTTAAAAAAATTATAAAAAAGAAACTAGGAAAAAAGGATTGACAAAATCTGCTTTCCGGTAGGTTAAATCCTGATTGGAGATTAGTAAATTTTGTTGATTATTTTCAATAATATTTAACTTTCCTCCTAACATTTCCATTAAAACTGAACCCGATGCAATATCCCATTCCATTGATCTTCTTAAATGTAAATAAATATCTCCACGACCTTCTGCCATAACGATAAACTTAACAGCTGAAGAAAATTTACTAACATGAAAATCTCCATGTGATAAAAAATTTTCAACCATAAATTTACTAATTATTTCATCAGAAATTCTTTTACTAGTGATGACATTTAAAAAACCACAATCTAATTTAGGGCGAATAATAACTTGTTCACGATTTGATTCGCAGTGATAATGATAAACTTGATTTTTTTCATCGCTAAAAATCATTTTTCCACCTTCAAAAACTGGTGCATAAATTAAACCAAAAATAGCTTTATTTTTATAAATTAATGCAATGTTAATACAAAATTCATCTTCTCCCTTTATGAAACTAGATGTTCCATCAATTGGATCGACAAGGAAAAAATAATCTCCTAAAAAAGTATTTTTATCACCTTCTTCACAAATTACTGGAATTCGTGGGAAAATTTTTTGTAAATTTTTTTTAATAAATTCGCTAATTTCAAGATCAATTGAAGTTACTTGCGAATTATCATCTTTAATATTTATTGAATAATTATTAGCATAAAAAGCATCGATAACTTGCTCTCCTGCTGATATTGCAATATCAAAAATATTTTTTATTTGCTGATTATTTAAAAAATTTATCACTTAATATTATTAGTTAATTTATGTTTTTATAATTATTATCTATTATTTTTAATTATCAATAATTGTTTAATAAATTTGTTAATTAATTGATATGATAAATAAGAAATAACTGATAATGGAATTAAAATTAATAAGCTTGAAAAATCTTGCCTAGTTGCTTCAAAAATAACAAATCCTGCGGTAATTGGCGATGCCAAAATTGGACTTAAAAAACCAACCATTCCTGCAATCATCAAAAAATGCAAATTAAATCCACTGAAGAAATCCAAAGATAATGATGATGAAAATCCTGCTCCAAGAGCAATTGAAGGAGCAACTATTCCACCCGATGAACCAATTATAAAAGTTAAAATCGTGGTAATAAAACGACCAAAAAAATCATTAATTCCTAGAAAAATATCTTGATTCCCAAAAGCATCATTAACAGTTTTAATTCCTCCTCCTATCGCATAAACACCAATGAAATTGCCAATCAGAATTATTAATAATGAACAAAATAAAATCACGAAATGCCATTTTATTCCTTTTAATTTAGCAATTTTATTGTAAAGAAAATTTGAAGAATTTTTAAAAATATGAATAATGATTGCACATGCAATCATTAATCCAGATAACCAAACGAATTCAGAAAAACTTACCTCAAAATTAATTTTTTCAATGTTATAAATTGGTTTATTATCTTTAATTATAATCCAAACTACTAGAATTACTGATAAACAAAGAGATATTGTTTTAAAAAAATAATTACTATTATTTTTTATTAATTTCTCGCAAACATAAATAATTCCAGCAATTGGAGCATTAAACGCTACAGCCAAGCCAAGCGAATATCCTAAATAAATCCAACTTTCTAGATTTATATCGGGTAAAAATTTTCTAAAATAATATCCGCAACTCAAAAACCATCCACAAGCAATGAAAATCGCCACACCTTCACGACCCAGTGATCCACCTGAAATTGTAGCAATTAGTGAACTAATAATCGCAATAATTATTAATCGAAAACCAATTAAATGTTTAATTTTTTGGTAATTATTTGGACTAGTTTTTAAAATTAATAATGCATTGGAAATATGCTCAATAATATTTCCTGAAGCATTCCTTCCAGCTACTCTGCAGATGATCGCCGATATCCACAATAATAATGGAAATAGCAAAAAATTTAAGATAGTATTTTTTCTAATTTGCTCTTTAGCAATATTGCTAAATTCGTAAAATATTTCACAAAATAACGAGATAAATAAAGTTGCAATAATTGAAATTAAAAACAAAAACAAAACTTCACGAATTAATTTTATTAAATTTTTTTTATGATAAATTTTTACTGACAAAAGATTTTTAATTTAAATTTAAAATGAATTTTTTGAATGAATTTATTAAATGAATTTATTGGAATTTAATTGAATTTTAGTTAAAATTAATTTTTAATAAAGCTTATATTCTCTAGCTAATTCGCAGTAATTATTCGCAGATATTTTGATATAATCGCGTTCGATTTGAGTTAAATCGCGAAAATATTTCGCAGGATTTCCTGCCCAAATTTGTCCAGATTTAATAATTTTACTTGGGGTTAAAACTGCTCCAGCTGCAAGCATTCCATATTCTTCGACAATTGCTAAATCCATTACAATTGATCCCATTCCAATGAAGCAATTATTGCTAATTGTACAGGCATGAATAATCGCATTATGACCAATTGTTACATGATCTCCAACCAATACGGGTGCACCTTGATCGCCAGTTTTATTTTGCGCATGATTTGGCCTAGTTCCATGAATAATTGATCCATCTTGAATATTGGTATTTTCGCCGATGGTGATTTTGGTGACATCTCCTCGTAAAACGCAATTATACCAAATGCTTGAATTTTTTCCAAGCACAACATCACCCGTAATTATTGCATTATGGGCAATAAAAGCTGATTTATCAAGGGTTGGAGTAATATTACGATATGGAATTATATTGGATGAAATATTGGAAATAATGTTTTTGGTCATAATTAATTTAAATTTTATAGAAAGTTTTAAATATTTTTAAAAATAACTTTTTTGGTTTTTAAAAAATAGTTTTTTATATTTAAAAAGTTTTTTTGACTTTAATTCTTTTTAAGCATTAAAGTTTTATGATTATTAATGGCAAAACGATCAGTCATTCCAGCTATGTAATCAGCTATTAAATCAGCTTTGTCAAAATCTGATAATGATTGATAAAATTGATCTTTTAAAATAATTGCCATTTCTTTTTGATTATTAAAATAATAATCAAATAAATCACTAATTATTTGATTAGCTGAGTTAGTCATGTTATTAACAATTTTATGGCGATACATTTTATTCATTAAGAAAATTTTAATAGTTTGAATAACTTTCATCATTTCTTGAGAAAAACTAATAATAAATATTGGAAAATCTTTAACTTGATTATAAGATGTTATCGAATATTTTTTAAGATTATTTTCACTAGTATTAATAACATCTTCAATCATTACCGCAGTAATTCGCTTCTTTGCTTCACCTACTAAAATTTCTCTTTTTATTTTAGGATATTCTTCTAAAATTTGTTGATAAATTTCGCCAATCACAGGAATAAAAAATAATTCTTCAAAGGAAAATAATTCCGCTCTAATTCCATCTTCAATATCGTGATTATTATAGGCAATATCATCTGCTAATGACGAAATTTGCGCTTCTAAACTTGGTGATTTATCAAGTTCTAAATTGAATGTTTTATTGTAGTTAAGAATATAGGGATTAATTTGATCAATTTTAGTAAATCTTCCATTGTGTTTTGCAACTCCTTCAAGCATTTCAAAACTTAAATTCAAACCTTCAAATTCTACAAATCTAGTTTCTAATTTAGTGATAATTTTTAAAGTATGAGCATTATGAGAAAATCCACCATAATTTTTCATTTTGTTATTTAGGGCTTCTTCCCCAGCATGTCCAAATGGGGTATGACCTAAATCATGAGCTAAGGAAATATTTTCAGCCAAATCGCGATTGAGACCCAAAAGCAAAGCTAGTGATCTAGCAATTTGCGCAACTTCTAAAGAATGAGTTAATCGAGTACGAAAATGATCGCCTTGATGATTTACAAATACTTGAGTTTTATATTGCAATCTACGAAAAGCTGAGGAATTAATTATTCTTTCATAATCAACTGCGAAAGGATTAATTTGATAAGCAAAAAATTTTTCTGTTATTAATCTTCCTCGAGAAAAATTTTCATCAATTGCATAATTTTTATTAGGCATATTTCTTCAAAAATTATTTAGTAAATTGCATTAAAATAATTGCCATAATTACCACGGGGATAACAATTTTTAAAGCAAAAATAGTTGCTTGCCAAAAGATTCTTTTTTTAAATAATGCTTTTTGATAAGGAGTAATTTCAAGCTCTTGATTTATTGCTGAATCTCGTGAAATTTCAGGATTATTGGCAATTTCATCATCCCCTAAAAGATCTTCGTGAAATTGCGATTTTTCGCTGATTTGATCTTGATTTAAATCATTAATTTGAAAGGAATTTTTAGATTGGGATGGGTTCTTAATTGCTAAAAAATCTGGAGTTTTTTTTTCAAAATCATTAGAGGTGTTTTTGTTCATAATTATTTATTGTTAATATTTTTAGTAGATAATAATATTTTATATAACTTTTAACTTTTTTCCTACTTTAATAAAAGAATTAATTGCTCGATCTAAATGATCTTTAGAATGACCTGCAGAAATTTGCACGCGAATTCGAGCAAGGTTTTTAGGAACAACTGGAAATGAAAATGCGATTACATAAATCCCTTCTTCTTCAATCATCATTTTGGCAAAATTGCTAGCAAGAATTGCATCATTGAGCATAATAGGAACAATAGGATGAATGCCTTGAGGATTATGAATTTTAAATCCAGCTTCGCAGATTTTTTCTCGAAAATATAAAGTATTTTCCTGCAATTTTTTGATTAAACTTTTTGATTTTTGAATCATGTCAATTATTTCAATTCCAACACTTGCAACTAATGGCAAAATATTGTTGGAAAAAAGATAAGGTCGAGATTTATTGCGAAGTTTATCAATCACTTCTTTTTTCGATGCGATAAATCCTCCCCCTGCTCCACCTAAGGCTTTTCCTAGAGTTGAAGTTAAAATATCGATTCTTCCTTCAACTCCACAATGCTGTGGAGTTCCTCGACCATCATTGCCAATAAATCCCGTAGCATGTGAATCATCAACCAATAAAATCGCTTGATATTTTTCAGCTAAATCACAAATTTCATTAAGTTTAGCAATATCACCATCCATTGAAAATACTCCATCGGTTACGATCATTTTAGTTTTATGATTTTTTGCTTGCTGAAGTTTTAATTCTAGATCAGCGATATCATCATATTTGTAAAAATATCGCGAAGCTTTGCAAAGCCTGATTCCATCAATTAAACTTGCATGGTTTAAATCCGCAGAAATTATTGCATCTTGATCATCAAGCAATGCTGAAAAAATTCCTCCATTTGCACTAAAGCAAGAAGCAAAAGTGATAACATCCTCATATCCCAAAAATTCCGCTAATTTATTTTCAAATTTTTTATGCAAATCAAAAGTTCCGCAAATAAAGCGAACCGATGCGGTACCGATTCCATATTCATCAAGTGATTTTTTGGCAATTTCGATTAAACTTTTATTATTGGCAAGTCCAAGATAATTATTTGCACAAAAATTTAAAAGCTTTTTTTTGGATTGATGATGAAAAATTTCGATTTCACTATGTTGAGCGCAAATGATCTCATATTCATTTTTGTAAAGACCTTGAGAGTTAAGACCTTCAAGCTCTAAAGCGATATTTTTTAAAAAACTTTCTTGAAACATTTTTGCAAAATTTTATTAAATTTTATTTAGGATTTCCTAATTAAATAATAATTTTAGCTATAAATAATGCAACCTTAAAATTACTTTAAAATTTTTGATAAAATTAATTTAAATTTTTAAATAAATTAAATTAACAGCTATGAAATTTAAAATTAAACTGTCGATAAAGATTTTATTATTTTTTAAGGATTATAAATAATCAAGAAACAACAGTTTTAATTAAATTATCACAATAAAATCAAAAAGAAAATCAACTTAAGAAAAAATTAAAAGTTAATTATGACTAGTCAAATGTTATATCAAATGTTATATCAATTTAATCATGAAGCAGTAATATCAATAAAATATTAAGCAGTAATAAATATTGTAATAAAGTAATTAAAAATTAAAATTTATTTTGATTCAAATTCAAGAATTAAAATCATAAATAAAAATTTGTTTATTTATTATTGACAAAGCAAAAAAACACACTAACTTATAAATTAAATTTTTTCACCAACAAAAACATATCCAATTATTTCTTAATAAAAACTTTTAATAATCAATATTTATGCTTAAACTTACTATAAAATCTTTTTCTACTTCAATGATTGCTTTGGCTCTTCTTTCTTCTTGTTCTTACATTAAAAAAGATAGCAAATGTGGAGCAAACTGTTCTTCTGCAAAAGGAAATTACAAAGAAGAAAACAAATTAGCTCCTAAAGATGCCAAATCTGAAAATGCCGAAAATAAAGCTGATGCAAACAAAACTGGCGAGAAAAAACTTAAAAAAAGAGTAAAAAAAGCTAAAGTTGAAACTCCAGCAACTCCTGCGACTACAGCAACTCCAGCTGAAAAACCAGCTGATGCAAAAGCTGAAAAAGCAGTTAAAAAAGCTAACTAATTTAAATTACCCTAACGCAATTAAATTAAAGATTTCAAATCTCTAATTTTTTAATTTAAGAATTTTTCTTAAATGCGTTAGGGTTTTTTACTAAGTTTTTTATTTGGATTTTTTTATTTTTATTAAATTTTAATTTATAATAATTTCGATAATAATTTCTTAAATTTATGCAAGAATTTAACCTCATAAATAAATTCTTCAAACCTCTCAACACCAATAAAACACTATCTCGCAATCTTAGCGATGATACTTCCTCAATTCATCTTAAAAATTCTCAAGAGTTAATTATTAGCAAAGATATTTTTGTTGAAAATATTCATTTTAAATTAAGTGATGGAGCAAGAAATATTGCTAGCAAATTATTAGCTACTAATCTTTCAGATATTGCATCAAGTGGCGCAAAACCATATGGATACATGCTTGGAATAGGCAAAACTTCAAACCTTGATGAAAAATTCTTTAGTGAATTTTGTTTAGGATTAAAAGATCTTCAAAAAAAATTTCATCTCGATTTGATCGGAGGAGATACTGTAAATTCTAAAATATTTTTTTTAAGTATTACAATTTTTGGAATTGCCAAAAAAAATAAAATATTATCACGACAAAATGCCAAATCAACTGACTTAATATTTGTCTCAGGAACCATTGGAGATGCAGGTTTAGGTTTAAAATTATTAGCAGAAAAAAAATTATCCAAAAACATCGATGATCAATATTTAATTAATCGACATCTTCAACCAACTCCGCAAATCAAACTTGGCAATGAATTACTCAACTTAAAATTATCAAAATGTGCAATTGATGTTTCTGATGGACTTTTAGCCGATGTAAAAAAAATCTGCGAATCTTCAAAAATTGATGCCAAAATTTATCTCGATAAAATTCCTTTTTCAAAACAAGCCAAAAAATTTCTAAAAGAAAATTCTCATCATAATCCCTTAGACCTTCTAAGCAGTGGTGATGATTACGAATTAGTTTTTAGCGTTAATAATAAAGATCTTTCAAAAATAAATTTACTTGCCAAAAAATTAAAAATTAATTTAACTTGCATTGGAGAATTTATTAAAAACAATAAAAATAATAACTTTCAAATTTTTATTCTTGAAGAAATTAACAATCATGATAAATTAACTAAAATTAATAAAAATAATTATAAACTAATTAAAAATTTTAAACTAGGTTATGAACATTCTTAAGCAAGAAACCATTCAAATTGACAAAAAACTTTTAGTAAATTCAACTAGAAGATCAATTGCTAGCGCTATTGATACCGCAATTGTCTTAATGATTAGAATTTTCTTTGTAGAAACTTTAGGAAGAATGTGGATTGAACCAATTTTATTAAAATTTAACAATGATTTTAAAGAAAAATTTGGCACAGAAACTCCTAAAAGAACTCCCGAACATATTGAATTCATGTATCAAAGCGATTTATTTTCTCATCTCTTAATGTTATTTTTTTGTGTGTTAATGATCGGGACAATTTATCATTCTTATTTAAATTCTTCAGCTTGGCGAGCTACAATTGGCAAGAGATTGATGAAAATTGCAATTGTAAAAAATAATTTAATGGCTCTTAGTTTTAAAAGAGCATTGCTTCATTATTTCCTTTCAATCATTCCATTTTTTTATATTTTTTATATTTTTAGTTATCAAATGAAATATAACATTGAGCTTTACCAAGCAATCACCGCATCATTTGAAAATATTTTATGTGGAATAGTTTTTATGCTCTGGATTCAAATTCATCTTTTTACCAAAAATAAAACTACCGCATATGATCTCATCTGCAACACCGTTTTTATCAATAAAGTTTTTGATGCCAAAAAACCTTGGAGTAAAATTAGTTCAAATTAAATAAATCAACATTCATGCTCAGCTCTTCACAAAAAACAATTAATAGCAAAATAAAATGCCACAGCATCGCTTTGCATAGTGGAATTAATGTTAATATGACATTACTTCCAGCCTTGGACAATACAGGAATTATTTTCAAAAGAATTGATATTGAACCACAAAAAAATCAAATCAAAGCTAATTACCAAAATGTTACCACTACTAATCTTGGTTCTACAATTGCCAATGAATTTAATACTTCAGTTTCAACTATTGAGCATCTTATGGCTGGAATTTGGGGATGTGGAATCGATAATTTAATAATCGAAATTGATGGTCCAGAAATTCCGATTATGGATGGATCTTCCGAGCCATTTATTTTTTTAATCGAATGTGCTGGAATTAAAAACACAAATGAGCATCGAAAATTTATTGAGATAACAAAAAAATTTCGTTTTGAAGATGGCGATAAATTCATTGAAGTTTCCCCTTCTAAACAATTTGAACTTGATATGAGGATCGATTTTAATAATTCTCATATTACCAAAAATCATTTAAGTTATCACTCTACCATGCATTCTTTTAAAAATGATATTTCTCGTGCTCGAACTTTTTGCTTTAAAGATGAAATTGAACAAATGCATAAAATTGGACTTGCCAAAGGTGGATCTCTTGATAATGCAATTGTAATTGCCGATGACGGAATTGTTAATAAGGATGGTTTGCGTTATGAGGATGAATTTATTAAACATAAAACCCTTGATTTCCTTGGGGATCTTTATCTTGCGGGATATTTTATAATTGGTAAATTTAATGCTTTTAAAACGGGTCATGGCATTAATAATAAATTTCTTCACCAATTATTTAACAATAAGGATTGTTGGAAATTATTATAATATTTTTAAATATTATTTTAAAGTAGAAAAATTATTTTTAATTATTTTAAGTTAATAGTTAACTAAAAAAATATTTTATTTTAGAAATTTTATATCCTAAAGGCAAAAATTTATCTCTTAAATTTATCTCTTAAATGAGCGAACAAATTTGCTATAACTTCGATAATAATTTGATGGTTCTAATCTACAGCGATTTAACTCCTCGGGACTAATGTTATTAATCATTACCGAAGTTTTACCATTAGAAATTACACTGTAATTTATATTAAAATTATATTCTTGTTTTTCTTTAATTGCTTTTTGTAAAGAATTTTTTACATCTTCAATACTCATATCTTTAATCAAAAATATCTTACCATTATTACATGAAGCGGTAGTCGAATTCATCCGATTTTCTCGACAAGAAGCAAGCAATATTAAAAATAAAATTATTAAAAATTTATTGAGCACTAACCTTTCCAATATTTGAAAATAATGATTTGAAGAAGCCTAATTTATGATCTGCGACCTGACTAATATTTTTATCAAAATGAAAATTCTTACGCTGATCAGCCAAACTATATTTAGAAATTTCAGAAATATTTTGTCCCAAAAAATCAATAACTAAAATTTCTCTTTGAGTAATTTTTGGTTTAAAAAATAAAAAACTTTTGGTTTCTTCGTGAAAATAAAACCATGTATCACCATCTAACTGCGATTTAAAGGTTGGTGAACCCATAATATTCAAAACCGAATTCTTATCACTTCCAACATCAATTAAATGAGTATCAGCATATTCAAACATATAACCATGATTAACCTTACTTGCACAAGATATCAAGGCAAGTTGTAAAAAAATTAATGACAATAAAATTTTCATATTTCAAACTCTTGGTTGCAATTATTTTAAATTGTTTTAAAATCAAAAAAAATATAAGCTATTTTATTTTAACTTACCATTGATTTTTCTAGCTTTATAAAATTCGAATTTGTAAATTTCAACCTAGCAAAATCAAAAAATAAAACCATCGTTAATTAAAAACTTTAATTAGCATTTTTCAATTTAAAATTATTTTAATTTAAATTTTATGGCAGTTCCTAAAAAGAAAACTAGTAAATCTAGAAGAGGCAATAGAAGAGGCAGTAATGGCACTTTTAATCCAAATTTCCCAAATGTCTTGATTGATAAAGAAAGTGGAGAATATAAACTTGCTCATCACATCGCAAGCGATGGTTCTTACAAGGGCAAGAAAATTATTGTAAAAAAAGTTAAAAAATCGACTCCCGCAGAGTAGATGACCAATAACCGAATTCTCACAATTGCACTGGATTGTATGGGTGGTGATAAGGCTCCACAAATTGTCATTGAAGGAGCTGATCGCATTGCCTCGTCCAACTTTAATGTAAAATTCCTTCTCTTTGGTGATGAAAAAAAAATAAAACCAATCATCAATCATTGTCGATTCCTTAAAGGTAGATTCGAACTTATTCACACTAGCGAAGTAATCTCTTCGGATGAAAAACCTTCAATTGCTCTTCGTCGTTTTACCAAAGCTAGTATGCGTTTAGCAATAGATGCTGTAAAAGATGGCAAAGCTGATGTTGTAATTTCCGCTGGAAATACGGGAGCGTTAATGGCAATTGCTAAAGTCGTGCTTCGACCACTCGAAGGCATTGATCGTCCCGCTATTGTCACGGCAATTCCCAATCGTCAAAAAAAAGCAACAATTTTTTTAGATATGGGAGCAAATGTTGAATGCGATGCGGATGTGTTATTTCAATTTGCCGTTATGGGGCAAGCCTTCGCAAGAACAACTTTAAAAATTGAAAATCCTAAAATTGGAGTTTTAAATATCGGATCCGAAGAATTAAAAGGTCATGATAATGTTCGCAATGTTGCCAATAAAATTAGAAATAGCATTTTGAATAAAGATTTTTATGGCTATGTTGAAGGAGATGATATCGCCAAAGGAACCGTTGATGTAATTGTAACTGATGGCTTTACTGGCAATATTACTCTCAAAGCAATTGAAGGGACTGCTAAATTTATTTCCAGTGTTATTAAAGATGGTTTTACTTCGTCAATTTTAGCTAAAATTGGTTATCTTTTTGCCATGAATTCTTTAAGAAAATCTTCAAAAACTGTTGACCCGAGATATCACAATGGAGCAATGTTAGTTGGGCTTAATGGCGTAGTGGTAAAAAGCCATGGAAGCACTGATGCTCTTGGTTTTGCTAATGCAATAAATGTTGCAATATCATTGGTCGAAAATAAAATAAATGAAAAAATAATCGCCGAATTAAAGCAATCTCTCGAATCAATTGCCCTTGAATCGATTACTATTTCAAAGGATGAAGAAACCTCAACAGAAGTTAATAAAATTAAAAAATAATAAATAAGTTATGATTAAATCTAAAATTATCGCTACGGGATCTTATCTTCCCGATAAAATTGTTAGTAATTTTGATTTAACAAAAATTGTTGATACCACTGATGAATGGATTGTTGAACGCACTGGTATCAAGAATCGTCACCTTGCTAAGGAAGGCGAATTAACCTCTGATCTTGCTTTTCATGCCTCTAAAAATGCTTTAACAAATGCTAATTTCGATGCCGATAAAATTGAACTAATCATCGTTGCAACCACTACTCCCGATCTAACCTTCCCTTCATGTGCGACAATTCTTCAAAAAAAACTCAATGCCAAAAATGCTTTTGCATTTGATGTTCAAGCAGTTTGTAGTGGATTTGTCTATGCTCTCAACATTGCCGATAATTTTATAAAAACCAAGCAAGTTAAAAATGCTTTAGTAGTTGGAGCCGAAACTATTTCACGGATCGTTGACTGGCAAGATCGCAACACCTGCGTTCTTTTTGGCGATGGCGCGGGAGCGGTAATTATCGAAGCAACCGAAGAAAAAAATTCTGGAATTTTAGCCTGCAAATTAAGTAGCGACGGAACTTTATGCGATATTTTAAAAACCAGTGATGGGATTTCGTTTTCACAAAAAACTGGCTTTATTAACATGCAAGGCAAGGATGTTTTTAAACATGCCGTTGATAAAATGACGCAATGCGTTATTGATACTCTAGCATTAGCAAATTTAACAATTAGTGATATTGATTTTTTAGTTCCTCATCAAGCCAATCTTAGAATTTTAAATAATGTCGCAAATAAATTAAAACTTGATATCCAAAAAGTAATCATCACCCTACAAAACCATGGCAATACTTCAGCCGCATCAATTCCTCTTGCTCTTGACTTTGCTAATAATCAAAAAAAATTTAAAACTGGTGATTTAATTGTCTTAGAAGCTCTAGGTGGTGGACTAACTTGGGGATCAATCGTCCTTCGCTGGTAAAGCTAATAACTAACTTTGTATAAAAAAAGGTACCAGGTTACTTTTATTCTCCAATTTAAAAAAACTCTCATCGCGGATTGGCGAATTTACTTCGCTAAGAAGCGATTCGATATTAGACTAAATTTGCAAAGCAAATTTAATTAAAAAAGTAACCTGGTACCTTTTTTCTTCCCGCAAGGGGTGAGTGATGAGTCCGAGTAATTTACAGGTTTTTTTAATAATGTAGGTATATAAACGAAGCGACGGCTAGAGATCGAAGCTATCATTTGAGATCATCATCATCGGGATCGACATATTCCTCAAATTCAAACTCATCAACAGGTTTTTTAGAAGGTTTAACTTTACCTCTTCCTGCTTGCGAAGCTAAGCCTCCTTGAGGGATTTGCGATCTTGATTTATGATCAGATCCTGCTTGCGCACCCATGGCTCCTTCAGGTCCAACACCGCCACCTGCATCGAAAATCTTAGCATTAGTTTGAATTAATTTATTATCAACTTTGGCTTGAGATTGACCTTGAGCTTGGGCTTGAATTCCAATATTTTGCTGAGTTGCTGGTAACGAAGTTTCAGCATTACCAAATGAAGTAACTGG
>CAMCSJ010000033.1 GCA_945878005.1 Rickettsia typhi
AATTTCTTAAAACATAACAACTTAAATTTTTTTTAGTTTAAACAAACCATAATTCTTTAAAACAAAGTTTAACTAATTTTAATTCGTCAAAAAAACTTACCCTAATTATTAACTTAAATTTAAAATTTATGAGAAGAACTGTTTATAATAGCCCAAATAGCCCTGATAATCAAGATTCAAATCAAAATGATGGAACTGGTGGTCTTCCCACATCGCCAAGTAATGATGGAACTGGTGGTCTTCCAGAAGGTTGGCGATCAAGATCTCCATCGGAAAGACATAATCTTCCACCTGAATTAACAAGAGAAGAGATGCGTGAACAGCAAAGAATAGCAAACCAAATAAGGGAAGATAGAAGAAGACCTTTAGAAGCCTCAAACGGACAAGCTGGTGGAACAGAACAGCAATTAGGATATTTTCGTAGAGTAAGACAAAGAATTGATTCAGATGGAGTTAATGGTGAAGGTGGTGGCTTTGCAGGAGCAAGAGGAAGTGCAAGAACAGCTGAGCTAATTGAATCTGGTGCTCCATTGAATCAAATTATTCCCCCTCAAAATAATAATACTAATACAAATAATGCGCCTCCTCCAGGAGTTGATCGACCAAATCCACTTAGAATTCCTGAAGCTCCTATCCACGAACAAAGAGTAGCAGTGCCAGCAAATACAAGCATTTTGGGTGTTAATTCTGGGCATCGTGGTAATTTTTTTCAAAACATGTTTTTACGAACATTTACAGAACAAGAACAACAAAATGTTTTTCAAGCCCAGCAACATCAACAACCTGTGCAACTAACACCTGAACAACAGGCTGGTCAGCAAAGAATATTAGAAGCTCAACAAATAGTAGCGGATTCTTTACAAAGAGCGGCAGAAGCTTTAGAAATAGCAAGGGAAGCTCAACAAAGAGCACTTGATTTACAAGCAGAATTGACCTTATATAGACAAGCTGCTTTACCAATAACAGCGGATTTGCCAAGACCAGCACCTCAAACAATAGCAACACAAAATCAAGGCGGACAAAGCAGAGAAACTACTCCAGAAACATTTCCAATGCGTCCTGCTGTAGATAGAAGTGGTTTTCCAGGTAATCAACCAGGTGGAGGAAGAGAGGGAAAAGAATTATAATCTTACGCCCCTACAATTTTTTACAAGCTCGAAAAACCTTTAGGATCTAGCTCCCCCCTTGAGGGCTTACATCCCTACAAACCCGCAAGGGGAGGGTGGTGAGCCCGTAAGCGTTGCAAGTATTTCTGTAAATTGTAGGGTTATAAGGGGCTTAAGGTGAGGGGAAAATAAAAACTGGTGAGAGGATTTAAAAATCAAAAAGAGGATTTAAAAATCAAAAAAAGGTTTTAAAAAAATTACTGAATTGTTTTTTCTCTTACTGAATTGTTTTTTCTCTTATTTCCTCTAATTCTAGCCAGCGAGTTTCCAGTTTTTCAATTTCAATTTGATGCTTAGAAATTTCTAAAGTAATATTGGCGAAATCGATGGGATTGTAATCCTCGTGATTATTTAATTCTTCGCTTAATTGGGAAATATTTTGGTTTAATTTATTAATTTTATCGGTAATTTTTTCTTGCTCTAAACCCATTTTGTAAGAAAAAATAATTGGCCGATTATTCGAAAAATTATTGTTTTTATCTAGCGAAAAATTATTCGAAAAATTAGTAGAAGAATCCTTCGAAGAATAATTCGAAGAATCCTTCAAAGAATCATTGTGAAGATTATTTTTAGAATCAATATTTTGAGAATTTTTATTTAAAAATTTATTATTATCGGTAAGATTTTTTTTCGAAAAATTCCCCAAATTTCTTTGTTTAAAATCAAGATAATCGCTATATCCACCTAGATGTTGAGTGATAACTCCATTGCCTTCAAAAGCTAAAATACTCGTCGCAATATTATCCAAAAAATCACGATCGTGAGAAACAACAATTAGGGTTCCTTGATATGCTTCGAGATAATCTTGTAAAATATCTAAAGTATCCATGTCAAGATCGTTAGTTGGTTCATCAAGGATCATAAAATTTCCTGGATTTGCTAAAGTTTTTGCCAAGAGTAAACGATTTTGTTGACCACCCGAAAGTGTTGAAACTAAAGTATCGCGATCATCTGGGCTAAAAGCAAAATCTTGTAAATATCCACAAATATGGCGAGTTTTTGAATTTGCTAATTGCACATATTCTCCACCACTATCGCATAAAATTTCTTGGATAGTTTTGTGAGGTTTTATTGCAGTTCGTAATTGATCGAAGTAGGAAAATGAGATATCGCGAGCCATTTTAATTTTTCCTGAAGTTGGAGAAATTTCATTGATCATCAATTTTAAAAATGTCGATTTTCCTGCACCATTTTTTCCGATAATTCCGATTCTTTCGCGTCTTAATATCTTTAAAGATAATTTATTAATTATCGTTAAGTTTTGTTGGTTATTAGTTATTTCAAAGGATACATTATTAAGATTCATTATTAATTGCGGAGAATCTTCTTCATAATCACTAGTGTTAATTTTTATCGAATTTTGATTGGCATTGACAATTTTTCTTTGATTGGCAAGTTGAGATCTTAAATCGTTAAGCAGATGAAGTCGACCAATATTTCTTTTGCGTCTTCCAGTTACTCCCGTTTGAAGCCATTGGCTTTCGCTTACAACTTTTTTTTGTAAATTCTCAAGTGATCTTTGTTCATGTTCAACAATATTTTGCGACCATTCATCAAAATTTTTATAACCATTTTGATTAATTTTAATTTGTCCTGCGCGAATCCAAAAAACCTTGTTAGAAATTTTTTCAAGAAATTTACGATCGTGAGAAATTACCACCATTGCTCCATGATAATTTTGTAAATAATTTTCTAACCATTCAATTACTTCTAAATCGAGGTGATTAGTTGGTTCATCTAGCAATAAAATATCAGGTTCGAGGGCAAGTGAAAATGCGAGATGAACTCGACGAGCTTGTCCACCAGAGAGATTATGGGTGAGGGCGAATTTATCGATTTGTAAATTATTGCAAATGATATCGATGAGATATTTTTTGTGATCATCAAGCTTTAATCCATTTGAGATAAAATCTTCAACCGTAAGGTTCGCAGGAAGTTTTTCATTTTGAGTTAAATAGCCAAGAATCGAATTGGGCATTTGAAATCTATTTCCACAATCAAGATCAAAACGATTGGCAATGGCATTCATCAAAGTAGTTTTTCCAACACCATTTTTGCCAATTAAACAAACGCGATCTTTGGCAAATAAATGCAAATCGAGATTTTCAAAAAGGATTTTTTTGGCAAAGGAAATTGTTGCTTGCCTTAGAGATAAAACGGGGTGTTTGCTCATTAACTTTTTACTTTAGAAATTGAATTTGATATTTTATAATCTTTAAAAAATCTCGATAATGAAATTTTTTTTAAATTTAAATTTTAATTCTATGACTAAAAAACAAATTGCCAAGACTGATTTTGCTAAAGATAATTTTACTAATGCTAAAGATAATTTTACTAATGCCAAAGATAATTTTACTAATGAAATTGTAACTCTTGAAAATGGTTTAAGAATTTCAGTTGATGAAATGAGCGAAGTGGAAACAGTATCGCTAGGAGTTTTTGTGAATACGGGAAGTCGTAATGAAGATCTTAAAATAAATGGCATTTCACATTTCCTTGAACATATGGCTTTCAAAGGAACCAAAACTCGAAATGCTAGACAAATCGCCGAAGAATTTGAAGGAATTGGAGGTCATATCAATGCTTATACCTCTAAGGAAAAAACTGTTTATTATGTAAAAGTTTTAAAAAAATATAGCGAATTTGCGGTAGAATTTCTTGCCGATATTTTGCAAAATTCAACCTTTGATGAAACAGAATTGCAAAAAGAACGAGGAGTAATTCTCCAAGAAATAGCTATGACCAATGATACTCCCGACGATATTGTATTTGATTATTTTCAGCATACTGCATTTCCAAATCAAGAATTAGGAAGATCAATTTTAGGGGAAATTGAAAATGTCAAAAATTTTACTCGCAAGGATTTTGTGAAATATATTAAAAATCAATATAACTTCTCAAACATTGCGGTAGTTGCATCGGGCAATATTAAGCAAGTTGATTTAGTTAAATGGGTAAAAAAATATTTTACTAATTTGGGTGAAAATAAAATCATAAAACCTAAAATTGCTAAATATCTTGGTGGAGAATTTCGTAAAGAAAAAAAACTTGAACAAGTCAATGTAGTTCTAGGTTTCAAGGGAATATCCTATCATGATGAAAATTATTACAAAGCTCAAATATTGGCAATGATTTTGGGAGGAGGAATGTCTTCAAGATTATTTCAAGAAGTTCGTGAGAATCTGGGATTAGCATATTCAATTTATGCTTTTAACAGCTGTTATCAAGATACGGGATTATTTGCAATTTATGCAGGAACAACTCCCGAAAAATGTAATCAACTTTTAGCAACTGTAAAAACTGAAATTGAAAAAATCTGTAAAAAAATTACCAAGGAAGAATTGCAAAGAGTAATTACTCAATTTCAAGCAAGTTTGTTAATGGCAAAGGAAAGCACGAGCTCAAGAATGCAAAGACGAGGAATTGATATAATTTCTTTAAATAAAATTGTAAGTGATCGTGAAATTAACTTCGAATTAGCAAAGGTTTCCTTAAAAAATTTAACCGATTTTGCTCAAGAAATTTTTTATAATTCCAAACCAACCACTGCAATGATTGGCAAAGTAAAAGCAGTTAAAAATTTTGCGATATAAAATTTATTAAATAATAAAACTTATTTTTAATTTGCTAATTTATAAAATATCAATTTCTAATTCCTAAATTTAATTTTTGTAAAAAAGATGCTTGCATTTTTTTTAATTTTAAAGCAAAAATGAAAGAAATTTTTTTTAAATAAATTGGTATTTTTATGACATCATCAACAAGTAATATAATTTTTAGAATTGAAGAAAATGGTTTTGCGAATTTAATTTTTGATAATAAGGAGCATAAGGTAAATAAGCTTTCTATCGAAGTCTTAACTGAATTAGAAAAAATTCTCGATAGCATAAATAACAATCCCCAAATAAAAATTTTAATAATTTCATCGGCAAAAAAAGATAATTTTATTGCAGGAGCTGATATCAATGAAATCAAGGAAATCATTGAAGAAAAAGATGCTCAAGAAAAAATTTCTCGTGGACAAAAAATTCTCGATAAAATATCGCAATTAATAATTCCAACTATCGCAATTATCAATGGATCATGCTTGGGAGGAGGATTAGAATTGGCATTAGCTTGTCAATATCGAGTTGGAGTAATCAATCCTAAAACTATTTTAGGACTTCCCGAAGTTAATCTTGGAGTAATTCCAGGTTTTGGTGGAACTCTTCGCCTTCCTGAGTTAATTGGAGTTGAGGAATCGTTAAAAATAATTCTTACCGCAAAATCAGTTGATGTTAAAAAAGCTTTTAAAATTGGACTTATTGATATCGCTATTAATCAAGAATTTCTTGATTTGGAGTTAAATAAATTTATCGATTTAATAATTAAAGATCCATTAAAAAATAATTTTTTAATGGCAAGAAAAAAAGCAAAAAAACATCGCTTAATTATTGAAAATATTTTCCTTAAAAAACATTTAATTTATTATTTTGCTAATAAAGATTTATGGGCTAAAACCAAAGGTCAATATCTTGCTCCTTTTTTTGCCTTAGAGGTTGTTCGCAAAACCTATGGCAAAAAAATAAATCATAAAACTTTTGATATTGAAAAAGAAGCATTTTGTGAATTGGTTATTGGCGAAACTTCTAAAAATTTAATTGAAATCTTTTTTACCAATGAAGCATTAAAAAAAGAATTTGTAAATGATGAAATTAAAGATTTTAAAATTGATAATGCAGGACTTCTTGGAGCTGGAGTAATGGGTGGAGGAATCGCATGGCTATTTGCCAATAATAATATTAAAATTCGCATTAAAGATATCACGCAAAATGCTATTAGTATTGGCTATAATCAGATTTTAAAAAATTTTAATTATTTACAAAAAACTCGTAAATTAACTCCATCGCAAGTGAGCATGAAAATTGCCAATATCTCTTCAACTCTTGATTTTAGTGGATTCAATAATTCAGATTTAATCATTGAAGCAGTAGTTGAAAATATTGAAGTTAAGAAAAATATTTTAACTGAAGTTGAAAAATATGCTAAAAAAGATGCGATAATAGTTTCTAATACTTCATCATTATCAATTACTAAAATGTCTGAAACTCTTGCAAATCCTGAGCGTTTTGCAGGAATGCATTTTTTTAATCCCGTAAATCGTATGCCATTAGTTGAAATAATTCGTGGTGAAAAAACCGATGATAAAACTATTGCTAAGCTCGTAAAAATTACTCGTAATCTTGGAAAAACTCCAATTGTCGTGAAAGATGTTTCGGGATTTTTAGTTAATCGAATACTACTACCATATATCTTGGAAGCAAGTTATCTAGCTTTAGAAGGAGCGCAAATTACCAATATTGATCAAGCAATGGAAAAATTTGGTATGCCAATGGGACCATTTATTCTAGCCGATACAGTAGGAATTGATGTTGGAATTAAGGTTATGCATTCACTTCACAATGCATACGGTGATCGAATGAAAATATCGCAATTGATGATTGAAATTGAAGGTCATAAAGATTTACTTGGAAAAAAATCTAATCAAGGTTTTTATTTATATTCCAAAAATAAATCTGATCAAAAGCCAATTTTTAATCCTAAAATCGATGAAATAATTTACAACATTAGAAAACAAAATAATTCTGAAACTAGAAGTTTTTATAGCGAAGAAATTGTTGAAAGATTAATGCTTGTAATGATTAATGAATCTGCAAAATGTTTAGAAGAAAATGTTGTTAAAAATGCATCTTATCTAGATTTGGCAATGATTATGGGAGCTGGATTTCCTGCGTTTGAAGGTGGAGTTTTAAGATATGCTGATAAAATTGGAATCAATAAAATTGTTGCAAAATTGCAAAATTTAAATACTAAATTTCAATTAAGATATCAAGTAAGTAATCTTTTAATAGAAATGGCAAAAAATAATCAAAAATTTTATTAATGAGAATATTGGGAATTGATCCGGGACTTACTAAAACAGGAGTTGGAATAATTGATATTAAAAATAATAATCCTTCTTATGTTTACTCAGTAACTATTTATTCCTCTACAACTCAACAATTATCAACAAGATTAAATCATTTTCACCATAATATAATTGCTATTGCTAATCACTTTAAACCAGATATTTCAGCAATTGAAGAGATTTTTCTAAATTCAAACCCAATGTCATCACTTAAGCTTGGTCATGCTCGTGGTGCATTAATTTTAAGTTTATCTTTGTGTAATTTGGAAGTTAGGGAATATTCAACAACTCAAATTAAAAAAACTGTCACGGGAGTTGGAAGAGCTGATAAGAATCAAATAAAAACCATGATAAAATTTCTCCTTCCCAATGCACAATTTAAAACTGAAGATGAAGCTGATGCTTTGGCTGTTGCATTAACTCATTTTCAACAAAATCAAAGTTATTTGAAATAAAATAGATTGTTAAGAATTATTAATAAATTTAAGAAAAAACTAAAATATTATAAATAATTTATTATTATAATTTATCTAACTTGTTCTACATTTTTATCAAGCTGTTGATTCATTTGTGAAATTGATTTGATTGCCGATAAAACTCCCGATGAACCATTAACTATTGGACTGCTTTGCTCTTGAGATCCAGTCGAAGATTGATCCGAAGATCCCGGAGTTCTCTTTGCAGATGATTTATCTTTAGATTCTTTTTTCTTGATTAAAGCAATTACGGCTTTTCCTTCAACAATCGAATTAGATCCTAAAATAAAAGTCTGATTTGGTCTTAATTCAAATTCACTTTCAACAATATTGCTGTTAAAATCAAGGCGAGGAGCTTGAGTTTCATCCCTTTTTCCAGATAAAATTTTCCATTTGGTTAGACTCATTTTCCATTTTACATTTATTCGATCAGATAAAACTTTTGTGACATAAATTTCTTTTTGAGGATCATTATTTGAAGTAGAAATTTTTTGATCATTTAACCAAATTACCCAATCGCTTGGAGTAAAGTAAATCAATGATCCAAGATAAATATATGATTTTTCATTTTCCTCCACTTCACTTTCTTCTTTTTTTTCCTGATCTTCATCAGCTGGTTTTTCTTCTTTTTTTTCTAAACCTTCAGGAACAAATATTTGATTATTTTTTAATGAATCAAGTGCTCGATTAATATTGGCTATTTCTTGATCATTAAACATTAAAACTGGAACAGCGATCGTAGAATTATCTCCTAAAATTTTACTAATTGAATTTGAAATACTTTCCGCAGAAATTTGACCTAGGGTTTTTGCGTCATTGTTTAATTGATTAATTCCATAATTTTGATTGGGTGGATTTCCTGGATTATTCATTCCAGCTGGAGGATTTGGATTAGGAATCGCAGGATTCATTCCAGTTGGACTAGGAATCGCAGATGGAGGAGTTGGACTAGGAATTCCGGGATTCATTCCAGTTGGAGGATTTGGATTATTCATCGCAGGATTCATTCCAGCTGGAGCATTTGGATTATTCATCGCAGATGGAGGGGTTGGATTAGGCAACGCAGTTGGAGGATTTGGATTATTCATCGCAGATGGAGCAGATGCATTAGGAATCGCAGGATTCATCGAAGATGGAAGAATAGGGCTTGCTGAATTTGGTTTGATTGGAGATTGAGCTAGAGATTGGTAAGAAAAAATTAAAGAACTAAAAATTAATAAAAATAACCAAGAATTAACTATTGAAAATTTTTTTGAAAATGAATTTAAAAATGTATTTATAAAATTTAAAATCATGGAACTGATGTTTCAATTTTAATTTGAGTAGTTTTTCGTGAGGCATTATTTTTATTTTTATCTTCTTCCTTGAATGCATACCAATAAAATTCTATCTTTGCCATAACATTTGCTATTCCATTGCCTGAGCTGATATTGATAAGATTATCTGCACTGTAATCTTTTTCCTTTCTGATTTCAAAATTATTTAAAATTGTAAAGCCATTTAATGATTTCATAAATTCTCTAACAAATAAAAAAACTCGATCATCAGTATATGATCTAAAGGTAAGAGTTACTGTAGTTAAAAGCACATTGAAGGTTTTTAATTTAAATGGTTCATCTTTTAAATTTTCAGGAATTGCAATTTTAATTTCCCGAGAAGTGATGTAATATTTATCACCGATGGTTTTTAGTTTAAGATTAATTTCATCCATTTTAATTCCAGAAAAATTAGTTCTTTTTTCTTTAGAAATTTGTGAATATAGATCTTTATATTTTTTTGCTTGAGATGCTTTGCCAATCAAGGATTGAGTTTTAGATTTAATAATTTCAGTTTCGCCATTTATTTTTTCGGATTGCTCTTTGGCATTTTTAGATTGATAAAAAATAAAAAATACACTTGATGAAAAAATGATGATAAGAAGGGTTAACACAGCAGAGTTAATGGTGATAGTTTTTTTTAAATCAACAAGTTTCATGGGGTATTTTTGTTGATGTTAAATGTAACGGGATAAGTTAAATATCTCTTGCTAAAATCCATATCCCTTGCCATTTCTTGAGTTCTAACTTCATTGCCTTCATATTCCTTTTTTACTGCAGAATTTAAATCATCAAAATTTGCAAATAGATCATCAATATCACCAGAATCATTTACTAAATCTCCAGTAATTGCAATTTGATAAGATGGAATTTGAGTAGGAATTCTATTGTTAATTACTCCTCCTATAATTGAAAATTTGGTTATCTTAACATTGTAGTTTTTAAAAAATTTAAGTTGAAAATATAGATCAATATTTTTATCAACAATATTTCCAAAAACTTCTTGCATTTTTCCTAGATCATCAATTCTTTCGGGACTATCTTCAATGGTATCAATATTTTCCTGAGTCTCCATTAAAAAATTTTTCTTAATACGCGATAATTCATTAGAAGAACTAAGTCTCTGGGTTTCAGATTGATCAATAGATTTTTCACCTTGTTTATAAAAAATGATATTTGCAAAAAGTGAAAAAATAATAACAAAAATTGCTATAGCATTCGCATAATAAATCGATAGTGAAATAAAATAAAAATCTTCTAATTTTTTAATTTTATCATTGGTAAATTTTAGGAATTTTTTAGAGTTAGCAAAAATATTAGAAATCATTAAATCACAATTACTGCTATTATTTGATATGATTTTTTGATTACCAATTTCTTTGGCAATTATGTTAGGACTTAAGTTAATATAATTTAATTCAGGATTTGAGGTATTCTTTAGAATCTCTAGGACGTTTTCTGGTAAAATATTTATAATATCTAATTCATTAAGCGAAACATCGCGATATAATCTTTTTAAATATTCAAATGTGCTATAAATATCTTGTTCAAATTTTTCAATAAAATCTTCTTTCGAAAAATTATAATTAACTACCCGAGTAAAAATAATACCTTGTTCATTAAAAACCATCTGCCTAACTCCCGAAACCTTATTTTGAAGAATAATCAAATATAAATCATTTTTTTTATTTTTAATTTTAGAGCGATTATCTATGGCATTTTTTATGATTTTAAAAAAAGAAAAGCATTCCGCAGGAAGCATATAAATTCCTGCAACTCGATTTGATAAATCAAGCAAATAATCAATCCATTTATTTATAAAATCAGCGTTAGATGCTGAGATAAAAAGACATTCAAGCTTTGAACCAGTTTCTGAATTCCATTTTACAGAATGGAGCTGATTTTTTTCTCGAGTTTTTTTGTTATTTAAAATAAGAAAATTCTTAATACTTTGATTATCTCCATCACTAACTAAATCTCGTTTAGCAATTCGATGAATATCAGATTTTCTAATCGAAGGATAAATTTTCTTCTTATAACTTTGATCAGCAGTATCAAGGAGAATATAGATCGTAACATTTTTATTTTGCTTAAAAATTTTTTCAATTTCCTTCTTACTATCATCACTCAACTCTTCAACAAAAATTTTGCTTATAATATTTTTTTTGCCATGAAGAGCTATTATTGTTCCATTATTACCAATCGTTATAACAAAAGTTTTTTTAGAAAACATTGGAATTTAAAATATTTTTTTGATTATTAACTAATAGTGTTTTAATATTATTTTTTTAAAACCTTTATAAAAAAATGCAATTATTTAGCTATGATAATGGGAATTGGAGTTGATATTGTCGCAATTAGCAGAATTGATAAAATTTATGAAAAATTTGGCAATAAATTTTTAACAAAAATTTATTGCAAAAATGAAATTGAAATTGCTAATGAAATTAAGAACAATCAGCCTAAAGAAAAATTAATTTTATATTTAGCAAAGAGATTTTGTGCAAAAGAATCATTTGCCAAAGCATTAGGTCTTGGGCTTGGAAGAGGAATAAATTTTAATGATATTGGCATTGTTAATGATTCCCTTGGAAAATGTAGCATAGAAGTTAATCCGCTAAAAATTGATTTTATAAAAAAACATTTTTCTTGCCAAAATTTTTCAATTCATCTTAGTTTAAGTGATGAAAAAAATTCTGCGATAGCAATGGTTATTATCGAAAATAAAGATTAATTATATGGATAAAAAAATATTAGTAATTGGTTCGGGTTCATGGGGAACTGCTCTTGCTTCGCATCTTGCTAATCAAGATTTATCAAACCAAAAAATATTAGTAAATTTACTGACTAAAAGAGAAGAATTGCTTACAGAAATTAACAATTTTCATACCAATCAAAAATCACTTCCAGATATAAAATTATCAAAAAATTTAATAGCGATAAATGATTTCGATAGGAATTACGATTTTGTTTTTATTGCAACATCAAGCAAAAAAATTATTGATGTATTTAATGAAATTTCGCAAAAAAAATTTTCTAATAATACTATTTTTATAATTTGTACTAAAGGGTTAGTAAGCGATACTCTTGAGTTTTTTAGTCAAGCATTTTTAAGAATTGTCAAGAATAATAATTATGCGATTTTATCAGGTCCAAATTTTGCAAATGAGGTTGCATCAAATCTTGCTACGATTACTACAATTTCAACATCAAATTTTACAATATTTGAAGAAATATCTCAAATTTTAGATAATCAAAATTTTAAAACTTGTTATAGTAAAAATATTGAATTTAGTGAACTTTGCGCAGTAATGAAAAATATTTTAGGAATTGGTTGCGGAATAATTGAAGGTTTAAATTTAGGGGTTAATGCCAAATCTGCACTAGTGATAAAAGGAATTAACGAAATTTCTCTAATAGCTAATGCACTAAAAATAAATCATGATTTTAATACTCCAGCAGGATTTGGTGATATATTTCTTACTTGCTCATCAAATAAATCTCGAAATTTTTCTTTAGGTTTATTACTGGCAAAAAATCAAGGAATTTTATGGGAAGATTTTGTTAAATTATTAGCAGGTAAAACCTATGAAGGTCTAAATTCAATTGAGTTAATAATTAATCTGGCAAAAAAATATAAATTAAAACTAGATTTATGTGAAGTAATTTCTAAAATTGTTAATTATCAAATAAATATTGCTGATAATAAAAATATCTTAATTAATGCAATTTTAAAATAAATAATAATTAACAAATACTAATCATAGTTAATTAAAAATGTTAACTATTGTTTTAAATATATAAAAATGAAACATTCTCAAGAAAAAATAACGACTTCTAACAATATGGTTTTAATTCTTGATTTTGGAAGTCAAGTAACTCAATTGATAGCGAGAAGAATTCGTGAATTAGGAGTATTTTGTGAAGTTAAAAATTTTAATATTTCTCTTGCTGAAATTAAAAATATCAATCCTCGATGTTTAATTTTTTCAGGTGGACCTGCTTCGGTATATGAAAAAAATGCTCCAATAATTGATCGAGAAATATTTAAACTTAATTTACCTATTTTTGGGATTTGTTATGGTGAGCAATTAATTTGTCACCTCATGGGAGGAGAAGTGGAGAACTCATCGCAAAGAGAATTTGGTTATGCTCAAATTAATATTATTGAACAATCTCAATTACTTTCAAACATTGTTAATCATCAAGTTTGGATGAGTCATGGCGATCATATTTCTAAAATTCCCGATGGTTTTAAAGCAATTGCAAATACTTCTAAAGCTCCATTTGCGGTGATTGCTAATGAAGAAAAAAAAATATATGGAGTTCAATTTCATCCCGAAGTAATTCATTCTATTGATGGAAAAAAAATTATCGAAAATTTCGTTGTTAAAATTTGTGGATGTCAAACTTCTTGGAGTATGAAAAATTTTAAGGACAATGAAATTCAAAAAATTAAAAACATCGTTGGAAATAAAAAAGTAATTTGTGGATTAAGTGGAGGGGTTGACTCTTCGGTTACTGCGTCATTGATTAGCAATGCAATTGGAGAGCAATTAACCTGCATTTTTGTAGATCATGGTTTGCTTAGAAAAAACGAAGCAGAAGAAGTTTGTGAAATTTTTT
>CAMCSJ010000034.1 GCA_945878005.1 Rickettsia typhi
TTCATTGAGAAATTCGCTAGCATTATTTTGAATCACACAATCTTGTAAAATTCTCTCAGCATAACTTGCCCTGAGATCAACTTCTTCAATCACTCCCTGACCTTCATAAAAATCACTTTCATCTAAATTTTTATTCAAATTGGTGATATCTTCACCAAAAAATGGTCGATTCTTTAAAGTTATTTTAAATCCATTATGATTACCTGGATTATGTGATCCCGTAATCATAATTCCTGCATCGCAATTAAGATGCTGAACTGCGTAATAAAGCATAGGAGTTGGTCCAAGACCAATATCAACAACATATAATCCACTTGATTCTAATGCTTGCAATAAACGCTCTTTTAATATTGGCGAACTTATTCTTCCATCGCAAGCTATGGCAATTTTATTCATGTTATTATTTTTCATAAAAACCGCAAAAGATTTTCCTAAAAAATAACCATCATTATCAAATAATGTTTCGTTATAAATTCCACGAATATCGTAAGCTCTAAGGATAGAACTGTGAAATACATGCTTTGGTTTTGAGATATTCATCATAAATTAGAATAATTTTATTAATAGTTAATTATTATTATTTTATATTTTTTATATTAATTTTGAATTATTATAAACAGTTTTTCGTTATTTTGACTATTTGTTAGTTGAAGCAATTTTTCCTTCATTTGGGGATGAAGGTGAGGCAAAATTTTTCTTAGCCATTCTTCCAGCAAGGAATGCCAATCGACCTGCTTCAACCCCTAGCTTCATAGCTTTCGCCATCATAATTGGATTTTTAGCATTGGCAATTGCAGTGTTCATTAACACTCCATCGCAACCAATTTCCATGGCAATTGTTGCATCAGATGGAGTTCCAACTCCTGCATCAACTAAAATTGGAACCCTAGATTGATGAACAATTAACTCGATATTAAGACGATTTTGAATACCAAGTCCAGATCCAATTGGAGCACCTAAAGGCATTATTGCACAACAACCAATATCTTCTAATTCTTTTGCAACAATCGGATCGTCATTAGTATAAACCATTACTTCAAAACCATCCTTGATTAACAATTCCGCTGCTTTAATGGTTTCAATTACTTTTGGATAAAGAGTTTTTTCATCAGCTAAAACTTCGAGTTTTACTAAATTCCATCCTCCTGCAACTCTTGCAAGTCTAAGAGTTCTAACTGCGTCATCTGCGGTGAAACATCCTGCGGTATTTGGTAGATATAAATATTTTTTTGGATCAACAAAATCTTGAAGCATTGCTTGATCTTTTTTTTCAATATTTAATCGACGAATTGCAACGGTTACAATTTCAGCTCCCGAAGCTTCAATAGCATGCGCTGTCTCTTGAAAATCTTTATATTTTCCAGTTCCAACTAACAAACGCGAGGTAAATTTTCTTCCCGCAATTTCAAAAAAATCATCTGGTAAAAAATTATTATTTAAATTCGTTAAGTTCATAAATTGATATATTTAAAAACGAGCTGGGAAAATGGTTATTATCAACAAAACTACTGGTGATAATAGCATCATTCCATCCAAACGATCAAGAATTCCTCCATGTCCAGGAATAATATTTCCCGAATCTTTTACTCCAAAAATTCTTTTGAATTTAGATTCCAATAAATCGCTTAATTGCTCGATAATTGATAAAAGTCCTGATAATAAAATAAAAAATAAAGTTCCTCCTGCGAACATAAATGAGCTTAGAAAACCAATAATCATACTTGCCAAAATTCCACCGATTAAACCTGACCAAGTTTTGTTTGGACTGATGGTTGGAGCAATTTTTGCTCCACCTAATGTTTTGCCTGCGAAAAATGCAAAAATATCTGTCGACCAAATCACCGCAAACATCCAAAATAAAATTTCAACATTGTAATTTCGTAATTTTATTACTGAATAAACTGGAATTGCAATATAGAAAAATCCAATCAATCGCCATTTTTTTTGGTCATCCATTTCTTTACTCATATCTAGCCATTCTGAAGTCATTAAAATTGCTACTGAAATTGCTAAAAATAAAAATAAATCTTTGGAATAAAAAATTGCCATTAATGCAATTGGCAAAAGAACTAATGCTGAAATTATTCTTTGCTTGGTATTATCTCGAGGATCAAGAAAATGAATATGAGCAACCATTTTATTAAATAATAAAATTATTGGATTGAAAAAAATTTTTAGGGATTTTATGAAATTATCTTTTTCCATATCTGCGCTCTCTTTGATTAAAACTTACGATAGCATTAATAAGATTTTTTTTACTAAAATCTGGCCAATAAACTTCGCTAAAATAAAATTCCGTGTAAGCAATTTGCCACAAAAAGAAATTACTAACGCGAAGATCTCCAGCTGTTCTGATTAACAAATCAGGATCTGGCATATCGGGTTGATAAAGATTTTTAGCAAATAAATTCTCATCAATTTCATTAACATTAATTTCATTATCACTAACTGCAAGAGCGATTTTTTTAGTTGCGTCAATAATTTCCTGACGCGATCCATAAGAAAAAGCTACATTGAGAGTTAATGCCTTATTTTCTTTAGTTAAATCTTGAAGTGCTAAAATTTTTTCTCTAAGTTTCTCATCAACTCTATCAAGATTTCCAACGATAATTAATCGAATATTTTTTTCTAAAAATTGTTGAATTTGATTATCCAAATAATCTTCTAAAAGTTTTAGTAAATATGAAACTTCTTTTTTAGGACGATTCCAATTTTCTGTTGAAAAAGCATAAACTGATAAAATTTTTACACCTAAATCAATGCAATCTTGAGAAATTTTTTGAAGATTTTGCGAGCCATTTTTATGACCAACTTGCAGAGGTAATCCTCTTTTTTTCGCCCATCTAGCATTGCCATCCATAATGATTGCAATGTGATTTGGAACTTTGAGATTACTATCGAGATTTTGAGTTTTTTTTCGCAAATTAAGCATTTAAATTTTCATTAAATCTTTTTCCTTAACTGCAATAACCTCGTCAATTTTACTAACAAATTCATCGGTAATTTTTTGAACTATATCGCCAAAGCTGTGAATTTGATCCTTTCCCAATTCTTTTTCATTTTTCTTAAACTCATCTAAAAAATCACGACGAATATTTCTCAAGGCAATTTTTTTATCTTCACCATATTTTTTAGCAAGCTTAACTAAATCTTTTCTTCTTTCTTCGCTAAGCTTTGGAATTGAAATGCGAATTGTCGATCCTTCGGTCATAGGATTAAAACCTAAATTGGAATTAATAATTGCCTTTTCAATTGATTTTACTGACTCCTTATCCCAAACTTGAATTGATAAAATATTAGATTCAGGAATTGAAATATTGGCAAGTTGAGAAATTGGCATCATTGATCCATAAATTTCTACACGAATTGTATCAAGCAAACTTGGATTTGCTCTTCCTGTTGAAATACTATCCATATCGCGTTTGAGAGATTGCATGGTCTCATCCATTTTTTTACGTAAATTATCAGTCAATTGATTAATCATAAAATTTAAATTAATTGTTGTTATTTATTTGTTTTAGTTTAAAACTGTTTTTTCTAATTAAAAAGAATATTTTAGAAGTTAAATTATTTTTTTTAACTTAAAATATTTTTTTAGTTAATTATCGTGAATTTTCCTTTACCTTTAACAACATCCAATAATGAATCTTGCTCTTTAATAGAAAATACCACAATTGGTAATTTATTATCTTTAGCCAATGCTATAGCAGTTTGATCCATAACTTTAAGCTCTTGTTTGATAACATCGATATAATCCAATCTTTCATAACGCGTAGCATTTTTATCAAGCTTGGGATCTGCAGAATAAACTCCATCAACTTGAGTACCTTTTAAAATTACATCACAATTCATTTCGATTGCCCTTAAAACTGCAGCAGTATCGGTAGTAAAAAATGGATTACCAGTTCCTGCAGAAAAAATAACCACCCTTCCCTTTTCAAGATGTCTTACTGCTCTTCTTTTGATGTAAGGTTCGCAAACGCTATTCATGGTAATTGCCGATAGCATTCTAGTATCAATATTTTGTTTTTCTAAAGCACTTTGTAAAGCAAGACCATTGATGCAAGTAGCAAGCATTCCCATATAATCAGCGGTTACTCTTTCAATACCTTGCGCTGCTTTAGAAATTCCTCGAAAAATATTTCCTCCACCAATTACCACTGCAATTTCACATCCCAATAAATGAGCCGAAATTATCTGTTTACAGATTTTGTTAATAGCAGATACATCATGACCAAAAGGCTGATCTCCCATCATTGCTTCGCCTGAAACTTTAAATAAAATTCTTTTAAATTTAGGATTGGACATTTGTGTTTAATTAAAATTATGCGAAACTAAAAAGGTTATCAATTCAACATTTCAAAAGATTATTTTTAGAAATAATCAAATGAAAATATCTTTAAATCGATTTAAAAATTATTTTATAAACTATACTTGTTCTAATTTTTAAATGGCAAATTTTTAATGGAAATTTTTATATGAGAAATTTTTAATTGGCAAATATTAAAAATCAATTTTTTTAAATAATTTGCCTAAATTAACCCAAAATTTTCAATTGAAAAAATTAGTTTTTTCGATTAGATTTATTTTGATTGCCATTAATTACCGATGTTTTAGATGAATCATTTTTGTTATTGGTAGAATTTTTTTCTTGACGAATTTCTTTTTTGTTTGGCAAGGCATTTGAAGAATTTTCTGGATTATCGATATTTGGCGATTGAGAGTTATCTTGTTTGGTTAAAACAGCTTTAGAGTTTAAAGAATTTTTTTCAATCTGATCATTTTTTTGATCTTCGGTTAAATTTAAATTTGGTTTATTTTGTAAAATAATTCTATCACTTTCAACGCCAAAAACATCAGCTTTTTCAACCCAACCTTTCTTGCCATTAACTTTAATTGCACACCATTTTTCTTCGCATTTTATGAATTCACCAATCACAAAATTTTCTAATCGATAAACCAAATGAGCATCGAGATTATTTTTTTTTCGCATTTCCACAGTTGGTTTTTTGCTATAAATCATCAACATTCTTTTTTTAGTTAACAAGCTTTGCATAACCCAACCAGTTTGACCTTCATAATCCTCAACTTCATTCCAATTATCATATTCACTTACAACTCTGACGGGAATACCTTTTACTTTATAGGTAAATTTAATTGGATAATTCTGCCCTGGACCTGATCTAACATTAGTTTCTGAAGCACGAAATGAAGAAAAATAATTTACTTCCTGAATTTGTTTTGTGGCATTAGCAATTGAAAAATTAAAACTAAATAACCAAATAACTAAAATTAAAAATCTCCAAGAATTAATAATTTTTAAAAAAAAATTTACAAAATATTTAAGAAAATGGGTCATATTTTTTATGATTATGGTAATTTATTTTTTGGTTTTTTTATGATGAAAATTTTTTCCACCATTTTCAAGATTTTGTTGTTTTGCCCTACTAATTGCAAGATCATCAGCATTAACATTTTTGGTAATTACACTTCCTGCTCCAATTACCGCATTATCGCCAATGTTAATTGGAGCAATAAGTGCTGTATTTGATCCAATAAAAACATTTTCACCAATAACGGTTTTAAACTTATTATAACCATCATAATTGCAAGTTATTGTTCCAGCTCCAAGATTAGAATTTTCGCCAATTTCTGCATCTCCAACATAGCTTAAATGACTAATTTTAGCACCTTTTTTTATTTGCGATTTTTTTATTTCTACAAAATTTCCAATCTTAGAATCTTCCTCGATTACAGTTCCAGAACGTATTCTGGCAAATGGTCCAATTACACTTCCTGATTTAATTTCTGCTCCTTCAATATTGCAAAATGATTTTATTTCAACATTACTTTCAATCTTTACTTTATCACCAAAAACCACATTGGGATAAATCACCACATCACTTGAGATTTCAGTATCGAAATTAAAAAAAACTGTCTTTGGAGCAATTAAGGTTACCCCATTTTCAAGCATTTTTTTTCGCAATTGCTTTTGTTTAATTTTTTCGATTTGCGCTAATTCACTTCGCGAATTAACTCCCAAAACTTCAGAGCTATTAGTTTTAATAAAACTTCGCTTTAAACCATGATTACTGGCAATCGAAACAATATCTGTTAAATAAAATTCCTGCGAAGAATTGCAATTTTTAACTTGAGAAATTAATTGCTCGATATATTGACCATCAACTCCAACAACTCCCGAATTGCAAAGGATAATTTTTCTTTGATCTGGATTGGCATCTTTAAATTCAACAATTTGCTGTAAGTGATTTGCATCATCTATTATCAATCTTCCATAGGAATTTTCTTCCTCATCTTCAAATGCTAAAATACACAAACTTGAATCGGTTAATTTATCCAACATTTTTTTTAAACTATCGCAAGAAATTAACGGAGTATCGCCATAAAGAATTAAAACTTTTCTGCCAATTTCTTGCGAAGAATTTTTTAAATACTTCAATCCGCAATCCACAGCATTCGCAGTTCCAAGACGATTTTCTTGAACTACAAAATCAAGTTTAATTTTCGATTTATGATTATCGATAATTTCTTGACGATGCGCTAAAATATCTTGAGAAATAACCAAAGTAATATTTTTAGGATCAAGCTTAATAGCTTCATCAATAACCATATCAATCATTCTTCTTCCAGCGATTTTATGCATTACTTTTGGCAAGGAAGATTTCATTCTAGTTCCCTTACCTGCGCAAAGAA
The DNA here is from genome assembly GCA_945878005.1 of Rickettsia typhi. GTDB lineage: Bacteria > Pseudomonadota > Alphaproteobacteria > Rickettsiales > UBA1997 > CAILUF01. The sequence goes on from CAMCSJ010000034.1 coordinate 6,715, forward strand.
TAATAATCGAAAGAGCTTGATCCATAAATTAATTTTTATCTTGATCAACTAATTTATTTTTGGCAATCCATGGCATCATTGAGCGAAGATTCTCACCTACTGCTTCAATTGGATGATTTCTGCCTTTAAGGCGAAGTGCATCAAAATTCTGTTTACCATTTTTATTTTCTTTCATAAATTCGCGAACAAATTTTCCACTCTGAATTTCTTTCAAAATTTTCTGCATTTCTTTTTTAGTCTTATCAGTGATAATTCTTGGACCTCTGGTTAAATCACCATATTCCGCAGTATTTGAAATTGAATAACGCATATTGGCAATTCCACCTTCGTAAAGTAAATCGACGATTAATTTCATTTCGTGTAAACATTCAAAATATGCCATTTGTGGAGCGTATCCAGCTTCGGTTAAAGTTTCAAAACCTGCTTGAATCAAGGCAGTAACTCCTCCGCATAACACCGCTTGCTCGCCAAATAAATCAGTTTCGCATTCTTCTTTAAAGCTAGTTTCAATAATTCCTGACTTTCCACCTCCAACTCCCGAAGCGTATGATAAAGCGATTTCTAAAGCATTTCCAGATTTATTTTGGGCAACCGCAACTAAGCATGGAACTCCTCCACCTTTGACATATTCGCTTCTTACGGTATGTCCGGGACCTTTAGGAGCAATCATAAAAACATCAAGATCTTCTCTTGGCTTAATCAATCCAAAATGAATATTTAAGCCATGAGCAAATGCAAGAGCCGATCCATGTTTCATGTTTTTGCGTAAATCTTTTTTATAAATTTCTGCTTGCAATTCGTCGGGAGTTAAAATCATTACGATATCAGCCCATTTCGCTGCTTTAGAATTTGACAATACTTCAAATCCAGCATTATGAGCTTTCGACGCAGATGGAGAATTTTCACGAAGAGCAATTTTAACTTCATAAACTCCGCTATCTCGAAGATTTTGAGCATGAGCATGAGCTTGAGAACCATAACCAATTATGGCTACTTTTTTATTTTTAATAATGCTTAAATCAGCATCGCGATCGTAATAAACTTTCATGTAAATTATTTTAAAAGTTGAAAAAATATTGAATAAAGAGAAATTTTAATTAGCCAAAATTAAGTAAAAAAATTGATAAGTCAAGTGAGTCAAAAAAATTTCAATAAATTTAAAAAATTAATTGAGATTTAAATTTAAAATTTAAAGAAAATTTAATTGACGAAGTTGCTCAATTGAGATTTTTTTTTCATACCATGAGCGTCCAATTATCGCTCCTTCTACCCCAAATTCCTTAAGTTCAAAAACTTTCGCAAGATCATTAATTGAAGAAATTCCTCCCGAAGCAATAATGGGAATTTTAACCGCTTGAGCAAGTTTTTTAGTTCCTTCATAATCAAAACCCAAAAGCATTCCATCACGAGAAATATCGGTGTAAATAATTCCTGCAACTTCACTATCCTCAAATTTTTTAGCAATGTCAATTACCGTTGAATCTGAATCATTAAGCCATCCATTGGTTGCAACAAAATAATTTCTAGCATCAAGTCCAACAATAATTTTTTTTGGAAATTTTTGACATGCCTCAATCACTAATTGCGGATTTTTCAAGGCAATTGTTCCAAGTATTACCCTACTTACTCCTAGATCTAGCCATTTTTTTATATCTGCAATACTTCTAATTCCTCCTCCCAATTGAACTGGAATTTTGATATTTTTAACAATTTCAGAAACGATTTCTTGATTTATCGAAGATCCACTCACCGCTCCATCAAGATCAACGATATGCAAATATTTAAAACCCAAATTAGCAAATTCAAAAGCTTGAGCCAATGGATTATCATTGAAAATCGTAGCATTATCCATTTCGCCCTTTTGTAATCTAACGCATTTACCTGTTTTTAAATCTATTGCTGGAAAAATTTTCATAATTTAATTTTAAATTTAATTTCTATAGTTATATTAATTTTATAAATTTAAAAAAAAAATAAAACAAAAATTATGTTAATTAAAATCTTATTAAAAATTTGGCCAGCACTTTTGCCAATAGCTCTTTATATAATTTGGCGATTAGTAATTAAAAAAATCATTTTTAAAATTAAAGAAAGAAGCAAAATTATCAATGGCGAAAAAATCATTGGCGAAAAATCTAGCGAAAAAAGTGAAATAAATAATTCAGGAAATTTAAAAAAAATATTTAATTTTAACGATTGTAATTTTATTATTACTCTTTACATATCTTTGATTTTAATGATTGCATCACTAATTTTTTTAGCTTTCTAATTGATTAAAAAAAAACTTGCAAACGATAATTTAAATTAATAAAATATCTTTTAATAACTTTCTTAGACTTAGTTTAGTGAAAAATTGTGTTTGGTATTTTGATTAATTTGTTAAAATATTTAATTAAATCCACTCCTAAATTATTTTTTCTAAATCCTAAATTTAAGATTTGTTAATTATTTTCACAAATAGTGATTACTTTGGTGTCTTACTTAAACTTCGATTCAACCAAAACTTTATAAAATATTCATAATTAACGATAATTAACTAATTATCTTCAACATGAATAACTAACAATAATTTATTTAAAAAATAAAATATCTGTTATTTTGTTTAGTTTAATTGAGTTTAACTAGATTTAACGCTATTTGATAAACAACCAAATTAAAAATTAATATGTCAAACGAACTACCTAACTTTACAATTCGCCAACTTATGGAAGCTGGTGTCCATTTCGGTCACAAAACCATGAGACGCAATCCTAAAATGTCAAAATACATTTTTACCAGTCGAAATAACGTTAGCATTATTGATCTCAACAAAACTGCAAATCTCATTCGTCAATCATTATCTGTTGTTAAAGAAATTGCTAAAAATAACGGTAGAATTTTATTCGTTGCAACCAAGAAACAAGCATCTGAACCTATTGCCCAAGAAGCAAAAAGATGTGGACAATATTACGTTAACTTTCGTTGGTTAGGTGGAATGCTTACCAATTGGAAAACTATTTCCCAATCAATCAAAACTCTTCAAAAAATTGAGGAACAACTTTCTGATACCGAAATTGGTTTCAAGAAAAAAGAAAAATTAGTTCTTGAGCGTGATCGCTTAAAACTTGAACATAACCTTGGTGGAATTAAAAATATGGGTGGTTATCCCGATCTAATTTTTGTCATCGATACCAATAAAGAATCTCTCGCAATTGCTGAAGCAAAAAAACTTAATATCCCAATCATGGCGATTGTTGATACTAATTGCAATCCTGATGGAATTAGCTATGTTATCCCTGGAAATGACGATTCTGCTAAATCAATTAAACTTTATTGCCGTTTAATTTCTGATGCAATTATTTCAGGTATTAAAGAAAATATGAGTGCTTCAGGCATTGATATCTCTAAGTTTGATAATGAAGAATTTTCTGCAGGTATTTCTGAATTAAAGAAAAATGAAGCTAAAAAAACTGAAAAAAGAGATTTCGATAAAAAGAAATTAACGGTTAAAAAAACTGATGAAGAAAGTGAAGAATCGCAAACTTCTAACGAAAAAAAATCTCAAGCTCCTGCTAGCAATAACAATGATCAAGCTAAGGATTCAAAACCAACTAATAAATTTGCTGGAAAAAAACCTAGTGATAGAGATCCTAAGAAAAATTTTAAAACTTCGCCAAAACCTGAAACCAAAAAAGATGAAGTAAAAGTTTTAACTAAAAAACCAACTAAAAAAACTCCTCAAAAATAATAATTTAAGAACCTAAAACCTAAACATTAAATAAAATTTATGGCAGATTTATCTAGAATTAAAGAACTCCGTGAAGCTACAGGTTGTGGCATTAGCGATTGCAATAAAGCGTTAACAGAAAATAATGGTGATTTTGAAAAATCTGTTGATTGGCTTAGAAAAAAAGGTCTTTCATCAGCTTCCAAAAAAGCTAGCCGTGCAACTAGCGAAGGAGTTGTTGCAGTTTTAATTGAATCAAAAAAAGCAACAATTCTCGAAGTTAATTCCGAAACTGATTTCGTTGCTCGTAATGAAAAATTCCAAAACTTCGTTTCCAAAATCATCAAAGAAGTTCATAATTTTGATGGTGATATTTCTAAATTTCAAACTTTAAAAGAAGAAGAAGTTAAGAATCAAATTGGAGTTATTGGCGAAAATATTCAAATTCGTAGATTCAATAATATCAATGTTAAGAATGGAATTATCGTAAGCTATATTCACAATTCAATTTCTCCAAATATGGGTAAAATTGGTGTGCTACTTGGACTTGAAACCAAAGCTTCAAAAGACAAAGTTGAGGAATTAGGAAAACAAATTGCTATGCATATTGCTGCGGCAAAACCTGATGCTTTATCAGTTGACAAAGTTGATCCATCTAAGCTTAATCGCGAAAGTGAAATTTTAAAAGATCAAGCTCGTGCATCTGGAAAACCAGAAAATATTATCGATAAAATGATCGAAGGTCGAATTCGCAAATATTACGAAGAAGTTGTGTTACTTGAACAGCTTTTTGTTATGGATGATAAAATTAAAATTAAAGATTTGGTTGCAAAATTTGCTAAAGAAAATGGCGAAACTTCAATTTCAGATTTTAAATTATTCATTCTTGGCGATGGAATTGAAAAGAAAGAAAATAACTTCGCTCAAGAAGTTGCGTCAATGACCAAATAATTGCCAAATAGCCAATAAACAGCCAATTGTAAGGTTAATTAACGATAATTGCGTTATGATCTATTGCCTCTTTCTGAGCTCTTATTCACTCCTACAAGAAAATATTTGGTGCACATGGATTAGCAGTCTAACCCCCCCCCCTAACACCCTTACATCCCTACATTATTAAAAAAACTTGTAAAACACTCGGGCTCATCACTCACCCCTTGCGGGTGAGTCGACGAACAAGCCTTAAGTGGTCAGTTAAGGCTTAAGGAGTCGGTGGGGGGGTTATTTGCTAAAAATAGCCTAAACGGCTATTTTTAGCAAATAACTGGGATCAGGAGCGGATGCGACGAAATCCCGGGGGCGAGTCGTCTTCGAAATCAAAATAACATTTTGATTGAGAAAAGCGACGAAGCAATAAGAAAGCTTTAAATATAATTTTTACAAAAAAGGCGATTTCTTGATTTTACTTTTAAACTAAAAAAATTTCTAAAAAATCCTAAAAAAAATTAAAAAAACCTCGAATTATTTTTAAAAAAACTTTAATTTTTATTTAAAAAAATTTAATATTTTTAGGATCGGAAATTTAAATCAAGAAATCGCCATTATTATAAAAATTTTATTTAAAGTTTTTTATATCTTGTTTGCAACGCCCCCATTTCCCAAACATTAAATCACTAATCTCTCACGAATAATCATTGTTGAATGTTAAAGTAAAAATTCACAAAATATAATCACCACCATGCTAATTCGCGTGAAACTAATTTTTGCTATTATGCAAGTGAACATATTTCAAATAAAATAAACTTGGCGATGTTTTTAATGCAGTGTGAATTCTCTCATTATTGTAATAAAATACTTGCTTAGAAACTACAGCAAATAAATCCCCTAAATCATTATAGTTTCTAGGGTCGCCGAGTTCAAGCTTAAATTTCTGATAAAAGGATTCTTGCCTTCCATTTTCCCAAGGACTTGCTTTGTTGCTAAAGGATGATCGGATTTTTAAGCTTTGTAAAATATTAACAAATTCCTTGCTTTTATACTCACTTCCTTGATCTGTGTGGAATATCTCGGGCACTTTGTTTCTTCTTGCTTTTATGGCATCAAACAAAGCGTTTACCACAAGATTTGTATCATGTTTTACACTTAATTCAAATCCAAGAATTTCTCTTGTATAGCAATCGATTACCGTTGCCAGAAATATGAATTTATGGTTTTTATTATCGCTTGGCAAGTAAGTAAAATCTGCAGACCAGACTTGATTTGGCTTGGTTATTTTTTTATTTATAATTAAATTTTTATATTCGATTTTATTTAAATCTTCATTGAGATTTTTTTCAACTTTTTTATAAATTTTAGTTTTTCTTTTGGACTTTAAATCGAAGAGTTGCATCACTCTTAAAGCTCTTTTGTGATTGATTTTAAGAGTAAGTGCAATTCTTCGATAACCATAACTTGGATGCAATTCTTGAACCTGCCTAATTTTATTGGCAATTTCTAAATCTTTCTTTGGCATTTTATGATCACGATAAAGAACACCGCGAGAGATTCCGAGCTCTCTCGCTAATTGTGCTTTATTTTGTAATTTAGATAAAATATTAGCTTCCAAAATCATGGTTTTTAACGATTTTTGATTATTTAAGAGTTTTTTTATATGCAGATTTTTTTTCTGCCACAAGCTCTCCTATGATTGACAATAAAGCCTCTTTTTCTTTTCTTAATTTTGCAATTTCTAAGATTAAATTTGGCTGATTTACTTGTTTTGCAAGTAATTGATAAATTGTTTTAGAATGAACGCCATATTCTTTCGCTAAATCTGTAACGGATTCACCATTTTTTTTAACTCGAGCGATAATCTCTTGTTTTTGCGACTCATCTAATATTGGATAACCTTTAGGCATAAAATCTCCTTAATTTTTAGAATTACCCGCAGATATTAATAAATTAAAATGTATTTGTAAAGGGGGCTG
>CAMCSJ010000035.1 GCA_945878005.1 Rickettsia typhi
CCCTACATTATTAAAAAAACCTGTAAAATACTCGGACTCATCACTCACCCCTTGCGGGTGAGTCGACGAACAAGCCTTTACGTTAATAAAGGCTTAAGGAGGACGGTTGCGGGGTCGAAAAGCAAGAGTAACATAAGATCTCGCAAGATACTCGATCTACTCCCTCGCCCCACGCAAGTGGGGAGAGGATAGTTTTGCTTCTCCCTCGCCCCGCTCTGCGGGGAGAGGGCTTAAGGTGAGGGGTATTTAAAATAAAATTTATAAAAAGGTGATTTCTTGATTTAGATTTTTTGATCTTAAAAAAAGAATATTACCAAATCCTAAATTCTTAATTTTAAAAAATGTAAAACATGATCTAATTCTTCTTTGATTTTGATGATCATTTGTTTTTTTCTCTCGGGAGTTTCTTCTAAATTTTTTTGAGCAAGATCAAGATTTTTAGCTAATTCAAATGCACCAATTGATGATGATGCTCCTTTAAAGCCATGAGATGCCATATACCATGAATTAACATCATTATTGGCAATTGCTTCTTCCAATTTTATAATATTTTTTAGAGAATTCTCAATGAAAATTTTGAATAATTCTTTTTCAAATTCTTTATCATCTTCAATAATGCTGTTGAGATATTCAAGATCAAGAACTTCTGTTATTTTTTTTTCGGTCATATTATTTTAATTAATTACGTAACTGTTGATAAGGGGTTTAAGCATAAAGCTGTTCGCTTTAAGTGTTTTTTTATTAACGATAATTTCAAAGTTTCTTCTTCCTAATTGAATTTCAATCATTCCGTTTTCACTTAGCGAGAAATCGCTAAAAGTTGCAATGGTTAGAATTCTAAGATCCTTAAAATGATGACCAACAAATTTAAATGTTTTTTGTTTATCATTAGCAATATATGCGATATTGCAAGAGTCAATATTTTTTAAATCATCGTAAATTTTAATATATTCATTATTTCTTAAAATAATAGCATTGGCAATTTCATCACTTCCGAAAATACAAAATTTACCATTTTTTAATCCAGAAATATTTTGGTTTAAAACTTCAATAAATTCTCCATAAGCATTAGCAATATCGCTGTCAATATCTTGAGCCAAGCTATTTGATAAAAATAGTTGCAAGATAATTATTAATGATATTTTCTTTAAAAATTTGTTCATTTTATTTAAAGGGTATTAATATTGCCATACCGCTTTTACGTAAAACATTCTTCCGATTTCTGTTTGTCTATTAAACATAGATGGCTTGAATTCTCGATGAGTGTGATTTAAAATATTTTGAATACCAACGCTTAAATCCCAAGATTTAGTAGGTTGATATCCTAATCTTGCATCAATTCTCAAGTAAGAAGGAATTCCTTTTTGATTTATTGGATTGCCTGAGCCTGTAGGTAATGCATCAACAAAATAAATCATATTATCGAGTTCAATATTGGAAGTAAGATTATAAAATGAACGAAAACGAAATTGATTTCTAGGTGATTGTCCTTCGCTAATTTTTAATGAATCTGTTGAGCTAACAATTGAAGTTGAATCAGTTGAGTTGCTGGAAATTTTTGTATTTAATTTTAAATAATCATAACTTGCTTCTAATAGCAATTTGTTGTTTACTTGCCATTTACCAGTAATTTCAAAACCATGAGAATCTCCACTTCCAAGGTTATCAACAAATGCTGTAGAATTTTTTGGACCTTCCCATGTTCTTAATTTACTATATTTGTTGTAAAAAGTTGAAATATCGATCATGCTTTGATAGGTTGGTTTGATTCGATATCCAGCTTCGTAGGAAATCATATTCTCCGCTTTATAAGTATCTTTTCCTTGATAGACATCGATGTTAGAAGTTTTTATTTTAATGTCATCTTCGCCTCTGGTTGGAGTTCTTACTGCTCGAGAAATTGATGACCATAAGGTTTGGTTACGAGCTGGATAATATACAAATTTGACATTTGGTTGATATTCAAAACCTGTAAAATCATTTTTTTCAAATTTAGATCCGATGATAATTGCAAAATTATCGATTGAAATTTTATCCTGGAGAAATCCTGAAAAAAGTTGATCATTTCTCCAGCTTGGATTATAGCTGATAAGCGATGAACTCGAAATAAAATCAGGAGATGATTTAATTTCATCTTGCATTTGACGATATCCCAAACCCCATGTCACTTGATTACTCGAAGTTATGGAAAGAAAATTTTGAAAATCAACATCAAGAGTTTTAGAAACTCTTCTAAAAAATGGAAGCTCAAGATCTTGATAGTCTAGGTAGCTGTTAAATGAAGTTTTTGATTTTTTTGAAATTTTACTATCCCATCCAAGAATAACATTTGCCCCAAGAGTTGATTTATCGGTAATATTTGGATCGGTAAGTTTGGCAAAATAATTTTTGGCTACTGAATTATATAAATCTCCTTTGATTGAGATGTTTTGGTTTTTTATCGATGAAATATCGTAGCGAAATCCAGTTCGATTATTAAGATTACTATCGTTATTTTTTAAACCACTGCCATATTGATCAAGACCTTTGCGATAATTGGTTTTGGCATATAAGCGATAGCTATCTTTGCTTTTATTTTCTCCACCATATCTAAATTCGGTAATTGAACGATCATTATCTCCTAAAGTCTGTGAAGCATAAAATCCTTTGGTTTGCGAGGAATTTTTGGTGATAATATTAATAACACCATTTACTGCATTAGCTCCCCAAATGGTTCCTCCAGGTCCACGAATTACTTCAATACGATCGATATCTTCTAAAACATAATCTTGCTCATCCCACAAAACTCCCGAAAATAAAGTGGTATAAATTGTTCTACCGTCAATCATTACTAGTAGTTTGTTGGAGAATTGTCTTTCAAATCCTCGAACAGTGATAGCGTAACTATGACCATTAAGCCTAGCTACTTGAACTCCAGGAACTAAACGAAGTGCTTCAGGGATTGATGTTACTCCAGATCTCCTAATATCTTCCGAAGATAAAACATAAGTTGCTGATGGAGAATCAAAAGCGCTTTCTTTTTTCTTGGAAAGTGACATTACTTGAGGATTAAATGCGAGATTTAAATTTGCATCAGATTCTTCGGCAAATAAATTTGTGATAATTAAAATGTTGGTAAGTAAAAGTGCAATCCCAGATACAAAATATTTTTTTATCTTCATGATATATAATTATTTTTAATTAAAAACTATGGAATTTTAATATAAATCATAAATGTTTCAATGTTAGAAAATTTCTCCTCTTTTTCCCAAGGATAAAGTTTATCTGTAAAAGCATTGTAACCTATTCTTTTATACATTAATTTATGAACTCTAAAGTGTAGTTCACTGGCAATACTAAAGACATATTTAATATTCCTTAATTTAGCAAATTCAATAACAAAATTTGTTAAACTTGAACTAACCAAATTATTTCTGTATAATTTATTTACAACCAAAGAAGAGATTTCGGCGATTGAATTAGGTAAAACTGTTTCATTTTTAAATTCTAAATATTTTCTGTAAATATATTTAGAGTTAGGAACTTCACATGAAAAAAAATCACATTCATTTTCAAACATAATTTTAATTGCACCGATCACAATTTCGTTTTCCACAGCAACTGCAATGTGAGATTTGATGTCGAATTCATTTTCATGACCATCATATTTAAGCCATCCATTATCTTCATGGAAGCACTTTTCTCTAAGTTGGTAATATTGATTCAAATATTTTTTTTCTTTAGTAAAAAAAATATTTAGATTGTTTGTTGAATTTAAGTTATTCATAAATTTGGTGATTTAAAATTTGTTAGATGAGATAATATAATAACTTTTTTGATTTAAAAATTATTTTATGTTTTTTGTTAAAAATTTTTTTAATGAAAATTTATTGAAGTTTATCAATTTCACAAGATAAAGTTTTTTAATAGTTAAAAATAAAATTATTAAATTGAGCTGATTAGAAGGTGATAAAAATTATTTTATTAAAAATTTATTTAACATTTAAATATTCTTTAAAAAATTATTTCTTACTAAAATGCGACAGCAAATAAATTTATTTTATAATTTATTTAAAATTAATATCATAAATTTTTAATGCAACTATTATTTTTTAAATTAAATTAAAAACTAATTATTCTTTTGAAAAAATAAAATGAAATTATTTAAGAAAATAAAACAAATATTTAACCTGAAATTCCGTAGGCTAGGAATGTTTTATTTTATTGTTAAAATTTTTAAAATTAATTTTAATTTTCTTTCTAAAAAGAAAATTATCAAATCAAATATTTTAGAAAATGAAATTTTAAGGCATAATAAGATTTTTAAGGAAAACATTAATAAATATGAAAATCTTAACAAGTATTATCTGATTTTTGCAGGATCTATAGCAATGCTTACGGCAGTTTTTATAATTCTTGTTTATCAAAATATGAAAGAAAATTTTTATGCAAAAATAAATTCTAAAGTTGTTTTTCAGGCTGGAGTTATTGAAAAAACCATAAATAATAGTTTTACAGATGTTGAAAATTATTTGATTACTGCTGGAGATCGCATTATTGATTTTAATGCAATTAATGATAAATATCTTATCGCAAAAATTCTAAAAAAAACTAAATCAAAAGACATTTCAGGCAATATTATCAATACTTGGATCAATATTCGCTATATTCGTGAAGGTAAGATTATTGCATCAACTGATGATGGTGCATATAAAAAATCCATTCCTCTTAGTGAAACATATCTTTATAAAAATTTTGTTGAACAGCCAGAGGTTAATAAAAATTTTTTACATCAACTTACCATCGGTAAAAAATTTCATAAAAATAAACTATCAAATAATCAAGATGTTTTGGTAATTTCTAAATCAACAAATATTAACAAAAGAAATAATTTTGAAATTTTGGATGAATATGATGTTCTTCCGATTTCAGTAGCAGTCGAAGATTTAAAAGGAAATAAATTCGGTATTTTGGCTGCTGAATATCCCGTTGAATTTATCAAAAAAAGAATCTCGTCTGTTTACGATGATTCTGAAAGAGAATTATGTTATATTGCCTTAGATTATAAAAATAATGACATTATCGCTTCTTCTCATCCTTATTTAGATGAGAATTTTACTGACATTAATTTATTGAAAAAGGATATTGAAATAAATTATGAATTAAAAAAGAAAATTATCAAAAATCAAAGATATTTTGGTTATATAAAAGATGTAAAAATTCAAAATTGTATTTTTTCTTTTTATCGCAAAACTAGTGATGGAAGATTCTTAATTTTATCTGGTTTTGATAAGAAATTTTTTAAAGATCAGGAATTCGCTTTTTCTGTGCAATCTCTTGGCATTCCTTTTTTTATGTCCTTTATTTTGTTTATTATGCTCTTTATTTTTAGACAAAAAGTAATCTTTCCATTTATTGGCAATCTCATTAAATCAAAAACTGAATCAGAATCTGCGAATCAAGCTAAGAGTCAATTTTTATCAAATATGAGTCATGAATTAAGAACTCCGATGAATGGAATTATTGGCATGACTCAAGCATTGAGAGAATCTGACAAAATAATTGGAGAAGAGCGAGAGCAATTAAACACTATTTATCGATCAGCAGATTCATTATTGATAATTCTTAATGATCTTTTGAATTTTTCAAAAATTGAGGCAAGAAAAATTGATATCGAAAATATCACTTTTGAGATTAGGGATTTGATAGAAGATATTTCAGATTTAATGTCTACGGTAGTTGCGGATAAAGGAATTGAAATTATTAGTGAAGTTGAAAATGATGTTCCTAATTCACTAATATCTGATCAAGGAAGAATAAGACAAATTATTTGTAATCTGGTTAGTAATGCCATTAAATTCACTAATCATGGTGAGATTTTTATTCATGCTTCAATTGATCGCATTGAGAAAGAAAAAATATTCGTTAAATTTGTTATAAGAGATAGCGGAATAGGAATCCCTAAGGAAAAAATTAATTTGATTTTTCAGTCATTTACTCAAGTTGATATGTCGACCACTCGAAAATATGGAGGAACTGGACTTGGTTTATCAATATCAAAGGAATTGGTCTCGATAATGAAAGGTCAAATTGGATTTTCTAGTAAGAAGGGAAAGGGTTCGGAATTTTGGTTTATTATTCCCATGGAGGAATATCATAATGATGAAATTAGAAATATTGAAAATGAAATTTCTCGAAAAAAAGAAATTGCAGGAAATTCGATTGCATTAATTGAAAATAATAAATGTTGCGCATTTTTCCTTAAAAGATATTTAGAAAATTTGGATCTTAAAACATCTATAATCGAAGTTAATGTTAACAATGTCACGGAAGATAATGCGAATAAAATTATGATTAATAATCTTAAAAAATTAGATAATTTAGAATGTATAATTATCAGCCATAATAACAAGAATGGAGTCCATGGTGCAAAAATAATCAAAAATATTAGAAATGATTATATGTTAAGAACAATTCCTACAATTCTATTAACTTCAATTTATAATCGTAATAAATTTTCTCATGAAGATCTTAATTTATTTGATCATGTTGCAACTAAGCCTGTAAAAAAATTAAATTTACTTAATTTATTATTCAATGTGTTTAATACGGATTTTGGTTCCCAGCCAAGTGGTTCAATTATAAAAAGCCAAATTTCTACCAAAGATCTGATTAAAAAAAGAGGACTTAAAGTTTTAATTTGCGAAGATAATTTAGTTAATATGAAAGTTGCATCAACGATAATGCAAAGTTTTGGTTTTGAAATTGATAAAGCTGAAAATGGTCAAGAAGCTGTTAATAAAGTTATGTATGTAAATTATGATTTAATATTGATGGATTGCATGATGCCTATTACCGATGGCTATGAAGCAACTAAAGAAATTCGTAAAATGGAGAAAGATAAGAATATTGAAAAAGAGGTATTGATCTTTGCACTTACTGCAAATGCTGGAGAATCTGAGCGAGAAAAATGTAAAAGTTATGGAATGAATGATTATATTTCTAAGCCTGTTAAAAAAGAAATAATCGAAAATATGGTTATAAAATGGTTTAATCTATATAATTAATGGTTTAATCTAGATAATTAACTGCAAATAAATTTATAGTTAACTTTTAACTATTTGTAATTAATGTTAATAAAAGAAAATAATATTAAAGATAATTAATCTATTATTATTTTTCAATCAATCCAAGAAAATCAAGGCTTGAAATTAAAATTTTTCGGGGAGTAATATCGCTAGAATTATTTTTTACATTTTTTGCCAAATCATGAAGAATTGCAAGGGTTTTGGAGAAATTTAAATCATCGCAAAGACTTTCAATTATATCATTGGATATAAAATTTTTATCACAAAATAAATTAAATTTTTGCTTAGGATCTAATTGCGATTCAAACAAAATAAATGATTCATCAATTATTTTGTTAAATTTTTCAATAGTTTTTTGAGCATCACTTAAAGCTTTTGCATTAAAATCAAAAGGTTTTCGATAATGAGAAGTTAGAAGCATTAAGCGAATTGCAATTCCAGAAATTCCTTGAGAAAGTAGGTCGTAAACGGTAATAAAATTTTTCAATGACTTACTCATTTTTTCACCATTTACAGTTAAAAATCCGTTATGAATCCAAAATTTTGCATAATTAGATTGAGGATTTGCACAGCAACTTTGGGCAATTTCATTTTCATGATGAGGAAATTGAAGATCAGCTCCACCTCCGTGAATATCAAAATTCTCTCCTAAATATTTAGTGCTCATTGCTGAGCATTCAATATGCCATCCGGGTCTTCCATTACCCCATGGACTAGGAAAAATAGTTGATTCATCATCACCAATTTCTGCAGGTTTCCATAAAACAAAATCAAGAGGATTATTTTTATAACTTGCAATTTCTACTCTTGATCCTGCAATCATCTGATCAAGATTTCTTCGAGATAATTTTCCGTAATTTTGATAAGAATCAACAGCAAATAAAACATGCGAATCTCTGACGTAAGCATGATTATTAGCGATAAGCTTTTCAATAATTTTAACCATATCTCCAATGTGATTTGTAGCAAGCGGTTCATGATCTGGGATTAAAGTATTCAATGATAAAATATCTTGATGAAAAAGATCGGTAATATTTTTGGTTAATTTTGAAATTGGAATGTTTAATTCCTTTGCTCGAGCGTTAATTTTATCATCAACATCGGTAATGTTGCGAACATAAATTACTTTTTTATAAATTTGCAATAATAAGCGATATAGTAAATCGTAAATAACAATGCTTCGAGCATTTCCAAGATGAGGTCGATCGTAAACAGTTGGACCACAAACATACATTTTAACAAGATCTTCTTCAAGAGGAGAAAATTCTTGCTTAGAAGCAGTAAGACTGTTGTAAAATTTAATTTTAAAATTCATATTATTTTTTTTCAAAAAGTTCTTTAATAATTTTATTTCTTAAATAATTTTTTGATTTAACTCCAGAATATTTGCATAAAATATTACCATCTCTGGCTATGAGAATGGTAAATGGTATGCGATTATTATATTTAACTTTTTTATCATCTAAAAATTCAATAAAGCCATTTCTATTTTGTAAAAAACTAGGCATAAAATAAATATTTTCAAATTTTTTTAAATATTGAACAAGAAGATTACTATCGATATTTCTATCAATTGCTATAGTTATAACTTTTAATTCAGTGTTTTGAAACTCTTGCGAAATATCGTTAATTACTGAAAAATTTTTGTTGCAAACTTGACACCAAGTAGTGTATAAATAAAGCAAGATAGGTTTGTTTTGATTGTTTTCAAACTCCTTTTCAAGGATTGTAGTATCAATTAATTTTGGCAATTGATCGTTGAAAGTAATGTTTTGTGAAATCGGAATTTCATAATCATTAATTTGATAATTTTCAATAAAAAATTTCCAAATTAATGAACCCGTAATTATTGCTAAAATAATAGATAGAAATAGCATTTTATTTTTATTTAACATAAATGATTATAACAAATTGTATTTAAATAGAAAATGATATAAATTATTTTTTCAAATATTTTTTAAACAAATGAAAATAAAAATTAAAGATTTTAAATTAAAAACTAATATTGGAATTTACGACTGGGAAAAAAATTTTGAAAGAGAAATTTTAATAAATATTACTATCGATATTCCTAATTCAAAATCTTTAGATACTGATCAAATACAAGATACTGTAGATTATGAGGTAATTTATAATCAAATAAAAAATCTTGTTAAAACTAAAAAATTTAACCTTATTGAAAAATTAGCTCAAGAAATTGTTGATTTAATTATGGAAGATTTAAGAATTAAAGCAATTTCAATTGAAATTGATAAAATGAATATTTTTGAAGAT
This sequence comes from Rickettsia typhi, assembly GCA_945878005.1. GTDB lineage: Bacteria > Pseudomonadota > Alphaproteobacteria > Rickettsiales > UBA1997 > CAILUF01. The sequence continues at coordinate 9,342 of CAMCSJ010000035.1, forward strand.
GTTAAATCCTGTGCAGTTTATCTTGAAAAAATTCGCAATAATTGATTAATTTATAATTATGGATCAAAAAACCAAAAAAATATTAATTGGCATTAAGCGATATTTAATTGTTAAAAAAATTCTTACGATCACTTGTTATTTAATAATTTTATGTGGATTAATGTTATATTTTTTTCATGCATTTAGTAATAAAAATAAAATTCAATTGATTGCTGATTATGAAATAAATAAAGCTGAATATCTTAGTGAAAAAACCATGATCAATCCTAAAATTATATTGCAATATAATCAAAGTGATATTTACAATATCAAGGCTAGTAAAGCAGTTCATAAAACTGATAATGAGATAATATTGCAAGATGTTTTTGCGGAAGGTGATATCGGAAAAATTTCAGCTGGACAGTTAAAAATTAGTGAAGATGGAAATAAGTTAATTTTTTCTATAAATCCAGTATTAATATTAAAATAGCTAAAACTATAATTAGTTTTAGCTATTATTTATAAATATAATTAGCAAATAATTTAGTTAACAAATAATTTAATTAATCAGAAATATTTGTTATATTATCTATAATTTATTTTAACTAGAAGTTATCATAAGTTAGTAATTAACTTTAATGATTAACATTCATAAAATTATTAAAAAACATATAACAAAAATATGAATAAATTTGGCGAAATATTTTCTTTTACCACTTGGGGAGAAAGTCATGGAGATGCAATCGGTTGTGTAGTTGATGGTTGTCCATCATTAATCGATCTTAATGAAGATGACATTCAAAAATATTTAGATAAAAGACGTCCGGGTCAATCTAAATTCACAACTCAAAGAAATGAACCAGATCAGGTAAAAATTTTATCTGGAGTATTTGAAGGTAAGACTACTGGAACTCCAATCAGTACAATAATTTTTAATCAAGATCAAAAATCTCAAGATTATGGGGATATTAAAAATAAATTTCGTCCATCTCATGCGGATTATACTTACTTCCAAAAATATGGTATTAGAGATTATCGAGGAGGAGGAAGATCATCTGCTCGAGAAACTGCAAATCGCGTTGTTGCAGGAGCAATTGCTAGAAAAATTATTGCTCAAAAAAATATTCAAGTAATCGGATATCTAACTCAAATTGGTGAGAAAAAAATTAATCGCCAAAATATCGATTATAATGAAATCAACAATAATGATTTTTTTTGTCCCGATAAAAATGCAGTTTTAAATTTTACCGATTACCTAAATGAAATTCGCAAAAAAGGCGATTCGGTTGGAGCAGTTATTGAAGTAGTTGCCAAAAATGTCGAGATTGGATTAGGAGAACCAATTTACAATAAACTCGATGCAAGATTAGCTAGTGCAATGATGTCAATCAATGCGGTTAAAGCTGTAGAAATCGGCGATGGATTTGATTGCGCTTCACGACTTGGATCGCAATTAAGTGATGAAATGTGGCAAGAAAATAATCAAATAAAATTTTCCTCAAATCACTCGGGAGGAGTATTGGGAGGAATTTCATCTGGACAAGATATCGTAATTCGTTTTGCAGTAAAACCTACTAGCTCAATTTTAATTCCAAGAAAAACGGTTGATATTGATGGAAATAATTGCGAAATTATTACCAAGGGAAGACATGATCCTTGCGTTGGAATTCGTGCAGTTTCAATTGGAGAAGCGATGATGGCGATTGTTTTAGCGGATTTTTTATTATTAAAAAATTCTAAAAAATAAATTATAATTTTTTTAAGAAGATAGATTCTAATATTTTTAAATTGATACAAGCGATTGTAAAAAACTTGTAAGTGTTATTTTGAAAAATAAATTTTTTGTTAACCATCAAGCAAAAATGTTTGATTATATTAACAAAAAATATTTTATGAAAAAAATTATTAAATTAACTGCTTTACTTGCAATTCTAAGCTCTCAAGCAATTGCTCAAAATCCTCAAGGTCAAGCTCCTCAACAAGGTCAAGGTCAACAACAAGGTCAACCTCAACAAGGTCAACCTCCAAGAAATCAAGGTCAACAAGGTCAACAACAAGGTCAACAACAAGGTCAACCTCCAAGAAATCAAGCTCAACAAGGTCAACAACAAGGTCAACCTCCAAGAAATCAAGGTCAACAACAAGGACAACCTCAACAAGGTCAACCTCAACAAGGTCAACCTCCAAGAAATCAAGGTCAACAAGGACAAGGTCAAGGACAACCTCCAAGAAATCAACCTCAACAAGGACAACCTCAGCAAGGACAACCTCCAAGAAATCAAGGTCAACAAGGTCAAGGACAAAATTACGATCAAAATCAAATGCGTCAAGATCGTAGAGAAAATAGAGAAGAAAAAAGAGATATGAGAAATGAAAATCGTATGGAAAAAAGAGATCAAAAACAGGGTCAAAATTCTTCGGCTAATAATCCTCAAGGTGGAGATGTTGGAAATGCTCCTCAGCCAAAACCAATGGAAAATAAACCAAATTTAGCTCAGCAAAAAAGTTTAGAAAATAAACAAAAACAAGAAGAGCTAAATAAAAAAAGAGAAGAATTGAAATCGCAACAACAGCAATTAAAACAGCAAAAAGATTCGTTAAGACAAGAGCAACAAAGTCTTAGACAGCAAAGACAAGATTCTAAAGCTCAAAATTCTCAACAACCAAAACCCCAAACTCCACCAGCCCAAGCTAAACCTGCAATGCAATAAATTTAAATTTTAAAATAATTTTAAATTTTAAAAAGACGAAAGAACTCAAAATTCTTTCGTCTTTTTTTTAATTAATTTTGTGAGGTATTTTTTTAAATAAAAATTTTCTTGATAAAATTTCATTTAAAATTTAGATTAATGAATCTAAATCCAAGAAATAAAGAATTGCTTTATTTCTTCTACTCAGGAGATCTTTAAAATTTAAAAAATCAGTTTTAATTTTTAGAAAAAATTTTAAAAAAATAATAAAAATTTTTGAATTAATTTAGCAAAAAAGAGTTTGAAATTAAGTTGCCAATAATTTTGATTATTTTATCAATTTTTATTTTATCATATGCTTTTAAGCCTTGATTATAAAGGATAAAATAATATTTACAAAAAAGTTCTTATGAATGAAAATTTAACTGTTTTTGAGCAGATTGATCCCAATGTTAAAAAACAAGTTGCCAAACGAAGTACCTTAGTTAGTGTTGTTGTCAATATTAGCCTTGCAACGGTTCAAATTATTGTTGGATTTATTTCGCATTCAAGTGCGTTAATTGCCGATGGAGTCCATTCTTTAACTGATTTAATTTCTGATTTCGTGGTATTATTTGCCAATCATCATAGCTCTAAATCTGCTGATGAAGATCATAATTACGGACATCAAAGATTTGAAAATGCAGCTTCACTATTTTTAGGATTATCGCTTTTAGGTGTTGGAATAATGATGATGTGGAATGCGGGATATAAAATTATTTTTTCAACAAATAAACCGATAGCTCAAATTCAAGCTTTATGGGTAGCGTTAAGTGCTTTAGCTATTAAAGAAATTCTTTTTCGTTATATGTTAAGAGTTGCAACTAAAGTTCGTTCATCTATGTTAGTTGCTAATGCTTGGCATGCGAGATCAGACGCAGCATCATCTTTTTTGGTTGCGGTTGGAATTATTGGTTCGCTGATGGGTCATCCCGTCTTTGATATTCTTGGAGCATTGATTGTTGGATTATTAATCGCTAAAACCGGATTTACATTTTCATGGAATTCATTGCATGATTTGATGGATCGAGCAACATCAGCACATGAAGTTGAAAAAATTAAACAATTGATAATTTCTTTACCCGAAGTTAAAGGTTATCATAAACTTCGAACAAGAAAAATGGGTGATGCAATTTTTGTCGATGTTCATATTGAGCTTGATGGTGAAATGACTGTTAAGCAAAGCCATGATATTGAAACCCAAATAAGAAAAAAAGTTAGTGCAAATTTACCAGTTTTTGATATGATGATC
>CAMCSJ010000036.1 GCA_945878005.1 Rickettsia typhi
ACATCCACTCAATCTCTAGCTTTTCGACCCCCCACCGACTCCTTAAGCCTTAACTAACGTTAAGGCTTGTTCGTCGACTCCCCCTCAAGGGGGGAGTTATGTGCCCGTAGGCGTTTTAAGTATTTCTGTAAATTGTAGGGATGTAAGCCGTCAGCTCCCAAACCGCAACTACCGTTGCGATTCGCTCGCCTGCTCCCCCTCAAGGGCTTACGCCCCTACAAATTTTTACAAACTCACAGAATCCCTCGGGCTCTAAGCTCCCCCCTTGGGGGGGAGCTAGGTGCTCGAAGGTTTTTGAGATCTTGTGAAAATTTGTAGGGATGCAAACCTCAAGGGGGGAGTGATGAACGCGTAGGCTTAACGAGTGTTTTTACTAAATGTAGGAATGTAAGGGGTTAGGGGGGTTAATAAGTGATAATTAATGATATGGTGGTGTGAATGATCTTTGAGATTTGGTGCACCCGGCAAGATTCGAACTTGCAACCTTCTGATCCGTAGTCAGATACTCTATCCAGTTGAGCTACGGGTGCATAACAAATTTAATTTCTTAAAGATGCTAAAACTTTTGTAATTATAAATTTCTAATGTAAAACAATAAAAATAAATAATTCTTAACAATAAAATTAAAGTTAAATAATTTTAAATTAAAAAATTAATTTATAACTGAATTTACAAATTTAATTAAATTTAAATTGAAAATTCAGTTATAATTTTAAGAATTATTTTATAATTTTATATTGGCGATTTTAAGTTGTCGCCTGTTTTTTTTTGCTAGATTTACCTTCATCTTTAGTGTTTTCACCATCGATTTTTTGGCTAGTTATTTTTTCACCTGCAATTACTGCACTGGCTTTTTTGCGAACTAGAATTTCAATTTCCTCAGCGATTTTGGGATTTTCTTTGAGGTAATTTTTAGTATTTTCTTTACCTTGTCCAATCTTGGTACCGTTAAATGCGTACCATGATCCAGATTTTTCAAGAATTTCAAATTTAACGCCTAGATCAATAATTTCGCCGATTTTAGAAACTCCTTCTCCGTAGATAATTTCGAATTCCGCAGTTTTAAAAGGTGGAGCAACTTTGTTTTTTACGACTTTAACTTTAGTTTCATTTCCAAGAACTTCTTCTTGCTCTTTAATGGCATTTCCTCTACGAATATCAAGGCGAACTGAGGCATAAAATTTTAAAGCATTTCCACCCGAAGTAGTTTCGGGATTACCAAACATAACACCAATTTTCATGCGAATTTGGTTGATGAAAAAAACCGTGGCATTGGTTTTAGAAATTGTTGAAGTAAGTTTGCGAAGTGCTTTACTCATCAAGCGAGCTTGCAAACCCATTTGATTATCTGCCATTCCTCCTTCAAGTTCAACTTGCGGAACAAGTGCGGCAACTGAATCGATGACGATTAAATCAACTGCACCTGAGCGAACTAGGGTATCAGCAATTTCAAGGGCTGCTTCGCCATTATCAGGTTGAGAAATAATTAAATCATCAAGATTAATTTTTAAATTTTTGGCATAAGCTGGATCAAATGCGTGCTCAGCATCAATGAATGCACAAGATAAACCAGCTCTTTGTGCTTCAGCAATGGCGTGAAGGGTTAAGGTAGTTTTACCTGAACTTTCGGGACCGTATATTTCAATTACTCTTCCACGAGGATATCCTCCAACTCCAAGAGCAATATCTAAAGCGAGTGATCCGCTAGAAACAACTTCGATATCCATTGAAGGACGATCGCCATATTTCATTGCAGAACCTTTACCAAATTGTTTGTCAATTTGTGATAATGCTGCTTCTAAAGCTTTTTTTCTATCATTGTTAATCATAATTAATTCCTATTATTTGTTAGTGGGATTGGTTGTTTATTATTTTTATTATTTAAAATTGTCTAATTTTATTGATTATTATTTCTTTAAAAGTTTGAGCATTGTTTCGCCAAGAAGAGCAGGGCTTTCTGATACTTCAATTCCTGCAGATCTCATCGCTTCAATTTTACTTTCCGCTCCACCTTTTCCACCAGAGATTATTGCTCCAGCATGTCCCATTCTTCTTCCTTCGGGTGCAGTTCTTCCTGCGATAAAACCAACCATAGGTTTTTTACGACCTTTTTTAGCTTCTTGGCGAAGAAATTCGGCAGCCTCTTCTTCGTCAGATCCACCAATTTCTCCAATCATAATCATGGCTTGAGTTTTGGGATCGGATAAAAATAAATCAAGACAATCGATGAAATTTGTGCCATTGACGGGATCACCACCAATTCCAATGCAAGTGCTTTGACCAAGCCCAGCTTTGGTAGTTTGGTGAACTGCTTCATAAGTTAGAGTTCCAGAGCGAGAAACAATTCCAATTGATCCTGCTTTGTGAATATGCCCTGGCATAATTCCAATTTTACATTCTGATGGGGTGATAACTCCAGGGCAATTTGGCCCAATTAAACGAGATTTAGAACCCATAAGAGCTTTTTTAACTTTAACCATATCAAGAACAGGAATTCCTTCGGTAATGCAAACGATGAGTTCAATTTCTGAATCAATTGCTTCAATGATAGCATCAGCAGCAAAAGCTGGTGGAACATAGATAACTGAGGCATTGCAATCTGTTAATTGTTTGGCTTCAAATACGGTATCAAAGACGGGTAATTCGAGATGTTTGGTTCCACCTTTTCCTGGAGTCACTCCACCAACCATTTTAGTTCCGTACTCAACTGCTTGTTGAGAATGAAATGTTCCTTGAGAACCTGTGAAACCTTGACAGATAACTTTGGTATTTTTGTTAATTAAAACTGACATGTTAAATTTTTTTTAAAATTAAATTGCAATTTTTAAATTTTTTTAAAAATTTTAAAATTTATTGATATTTATATTTTTAAACTATAATAACTTAAATTAAACTATAATAATTTAAATTATATTAAAATTGATAAATATCGATATTATGTTAAAGCTAGTAAATCAAGGATTGCAAAAATTATGCAGAAACTTCTTTTACAGCTTTAACGATTTTTTGAGCAGCATCCGCTAAGTCATTAGCAGGAATAATTGCCAATCCTGATTTAGCAAGAATTTCTTTACCTAAATCAACATTAGTTCCCTCAAGTCTAACAACTAGAGGAACGCTAAGTTTAACTTCTTTGGCTGCTTCAAGAATTCCGTTGGCGATAATATCGCATCTCATAATTCCACCAAAAATATTCACCAAAATTCCTTTGACATTAACATCTGATAAAATGATTTTAAAAGCTGCGGTAACCTTCTCGCGAGTTGCTCCACCACCAACATCTAAGAAATTTGCAGGAGATGATCCAAATAATTTAATGATATCCATCGTTGCCATTGCAAGCCCTGCACCATTAACCATGCAACCAATTTGACCATCCATTTTGATGTAGTTTAGATCATATTTAGAAGCTTCAATTTCAAGAGGTTCTTCTTCATCAAGATCTCTAAGAGTTTTGATATCGTCATGACGATGAAGAGCATTATCGTCAAAATTAATTTTTGCATCAAGTGCAACAATTTCTCCTTCATGAGTTTCAACCAAAGGATTAATTTCAATTTGCGAAGCATCAGTTTCAATAAATGCGTGATATAATGAATGAACTAACTTTGAAAATTTTTTAAGAATATCACCTTTAAAACCAAGAGCAAAACCTAATTTACGAGCATGACATGCTTGGATTCCCGTAGCTGGATCAATTGCAACGGTAATAATTTTTTCGGGAGAGTGGAGGGCAATTTCTTCAATTTCAACACCACCTTCTTTTGATGCCATGAAGACAACAGTTTTGCTTTTGCGATCAACAACTGCAGAAAGATAATATTCTTTTTTGATGTTTGATCCTGATTCGATATAAAGTCTTTTAACTTCTTTTCCTTCGGGACCTGTTTGATGAGTAATTAAAACTTTTCCTAAAATTTGCGAAGCTTTTTCTCTAACTTCTTCGATCGATTTTACAACTTTAACACCTCCAGCTTTACCTCTTCCACCTGCGTGAATTTGAGCTTTAACAACGAAGACTTTATGTCCCGATGATTCAAGTTGTTTTGCTGCTTCAACTGCTTCGGGAACAGAAAACGCTGGATGTCCTTCGGGAACCGCAACGTTAAATTTCTTCAAAAGAATTTTTGCTTGATATTCGTGAATATTCATTGCTTTTAGAATTAATTTTTTGTGAAATAAAATTTATTAATAGATTAAAACTTAATTTTAACTTGGCAATCAATTAAATGAAAAAAATTTTAATTACTCGACAACCTCAACAAAATCAAGCTCTAATTAATTATTTAGAAAAAAATAATTGCCAAATTTTTTGCGAAGCTCTTTTTAAAATTGAAGAAATATTTAGTGAAAATGATTCGGTAAAATTTTACAATCAAAAAATAATTGGAGTGATTTTAACTTCTCAAAATGCAATTGCGTCATTTAAAAAATTTTATGATAAATATCAAATTAGCAAAGCAAATGGAAGTGGTAAAATTGATTTTAAAATTTTTGCAGTGGGAAAAAAAACAGCCAAGAAATTAAGTGATTTAGGATTTGAATATATAATTTATCCGCAAATTTATTCTGCAAAAAATTTAGCAAAAATAGTTAAAAAAAATCTCGATGATAAATCGGGTTTAATCCTTTATTTTAGGGGAGAAGTGATCAGTTATGATTTAAAAAAATCATTAATTAAATCTGGATTTAATTGTCAAGAAATAATTAGTTATCGAACCATTTTTGTTGAAAAATTTTCTCAATCTTTAATTAAAAATATTGAAAATTTTGGCTATGATGAAATTGTGATTTTTTCTATGAAGTCCTTAGAATTGTTTTTTTTATTGGCAAAGAAACATAATTTACTTGAATATTTCGCAAAATCATCTTTAATTGTTTTTAGTCAACAAATAGTTAATCGTGCTGAAGAATTGACTAAACAAAATTTTAAATTTAAAAAAATTGAGAAATTTAGCGATAATATAATTCTTAAAAATTTTTATGAATGAAGATCAATTAGAAAATAACAATAATAACATTAACAATCATAAAGCCAATGATTCAGAGGTTGTTTCTTATAATGTTAATCAAAAGAAAACTTCTAAAAATCAAATAATTTTTTTAAAAGTTGCGATTTTATTTACATTAATTTTCTTGTCATTATTTGCCTTTATTTATTGGCAGGATTTAGCAAAAAGAAGAAGTATTGCTCGAACTGATAATGAAAAATTTAACAATTTAGATAGTGATATTTTTGATTTATCGCAAGATCTAAATGAGCAAACTCTTGATGAAGGTCATGGGATTGGAGATTTTAATATTGCTGATCTTAAAGAAAAAAATGCTGAATTTATTTATCAGCTTTTAATAAAAAATCAGGTGCAAATTGAAGATTTGCGCAAACAAAATCGTGAATTTAAAAATGAGTTTGCTAAATATAAATCTTATGAAAAATTTAATAAGATGGTTATTACTTACGCAATGTTTCGCGATAAATTATTTAGCGGAAAAGATGTAAAAAATGATCTTCAAAATCTTGAACTAATCTGTGCTTTTGATGAAAATATTCAAGGTAAAATTACCAAATTAAAATCACATATCGGTAATTTTTTAAATCAAAAACAATTGGAAAGTAATTTAAAAAATCTAATTCCAGAAGTTAAAGCAATCGACAATCTAAGCGATCAGGATAATGGTTGGCTAAATATAATCAATCAGAAAATTGCCAAAATAATTGTAATTCGCAGAACTATTTCCAATAACTCGGGAGATATTGACGATAAAATTCTTTCAATTGAAAATTATCTTAAATTAGAAAATTATCAAGAAGCATTAACGGTGATTTTAAGTCTTGATCAAAATTACAATGAAGTCTTTAAAAATTTTCTTGAAAATCTTAATGCCTCGCTTGAGGTTCAAAAGATTGATAATGAAATTTTAAATTATTTAAAAAGTTTGAATTAAATGTTTACAGTTTTTTGGTTTATAACAGCATTATTTTTAATCACCTATTCAGTAGCTTGGTTAGTTGATAATAATGGATCGGTAGTTGTTAATTGGCTTGGCTATGAAATGCAAACTGATGTTTTAACGATTATAATTTTCACGATAATTTTAACAATTTTAATAATTTTCTTAGCATCATTTTTTACAAGAATTTTGGCAATAAAATTCCCTTCCTTGTTAAAATTTTTCTTCAAAAGAAATTATACTAAAAGTCTTGAAAAAATTGTTGCTCGACATCATCAAGGTTTTGATGAATTATCACAACTCCTTCTGGCAATTGAATGTAGAGATGAAAAATATATTAATTTACATCTCAAAAATTTTGCTAAAAAAATAAAAAATAAAAAACTAAATGATTTTTTAAAAGGAAAAATTGCTCTTGATAAAAAAGATTATTCTACAATTGTAAAATATTTCTCACAATTTATTGGCAATAATCACGCCAATATTATCGCCTTAAATGGTAAGTTCAATATGGCATTGAATCAAAAGGATGAGACTAGAATTATCGCCTATGGAAAGCAATTAATTAAACTTGAAAATAATCCCGAAATTGCTAAAAAATTAATTCCATATTGTAAAAAAAATGGTCTTTGGATTGATGTTAAAGAATTGCTAAAAATTGCAGGATATGAGCTTAATGATCAGCTATCGGGAGATGAGGTGAAAATTTTAAATTTATTTGAAGCTAAATATTTTTATCAACAAAAGAAATTTTGTAAAGCCATGAAATTTGCAAAAATTTTATTAAAAAAAGAACCCGAATCAATCCCTGCTTTAAGCATTTATCTTAAATCGCAAATCAAAATCGGATTTCGTTTTATTGTAGCTTATCAAATAAAAAAATTATGGCAAAAAAAATCCCAGATTTTTTTAAGTGAAATATATGATCTTAACTATCGTAAATTTTCGCCAAATCGTCGTTTTAATTTGATGAAAAAATTGGTAAAAAAATCTAGTAATAAAAATTTAGCTAATTTTGCTTTGGCTCATTTAGCCTTTAAAATCGGGAATTATCAACAGGCAATTGAAATTTTAAATGAGTTAGTAAAACTTGACCCAAATATCAGATCATATCGAATTTTGGCAAATTCTTTTAAAATGCTAGGAAATAATGAAGATCACCAAAAATATTTGACTCTTGCGAAAAACTATATAAAATCTTAAACTCTCCTATAAAATAATTTAACAATTATAAGTTAATAGAAAATAACAATATTAAATATGATTAATCAACATACTAAAATTTCACAAATAATTGAAAATGCTTTTGAAAAAAGAGCAGAAATTAACTGGCAATCAAGTGATGATAATATTCAAGAAATCCGTCACGCAGTCAATGAAGTTATTGATCAACTCGATAGTGGAAAATTAAAAATTTGCTATAAAACTGAAGAAAAATATCAAGTAAATCAATGGGTTAAAAAAGCAATTTTATTATCCTTTCGTTTGAATGATAATTTTATGAGCAAGCAAAAAAATATTTCTGGTGATTCAATAAGTTTTTACGATAAGGTTTCTTTAAAATTTGCTAATTGGAATGAAGATGATTTTAAAAAATCTGGGTTTAGAGCCTTACCTGGATCGGTTGTTCGTCGTGGATCTTACATTGGTAAAAATGTTGTTTTAATGCCAAGTTTCGTGAATATTGGAGCATATGTTGATGATTCAACGATGGTTGATACTTGGTCAACGATTGGATCTTGCGCTCAGATTGGAAAAAATTGCCATATCTCAGGGGGAGTTGGAATTGGTGGAGTTTTAGAACCTTTGCAATCAAATCCCGTAATTATCGAAGATGATTGTTTTATTGGAGCAAGAAGCGAAATTGCTGAAGGAGTAATTGTTGAAAAGGGATCGGTAATTTCCATGGGAGTTTATATTGGTGCATCAACTAAAATTATTGATCGTTCAACTGGTGAAATTATTATTGGTAGAGTTCCAGCTTACTCTGTTGTTGTTTCGGGAAGTATGATTAGCGAAAATTCTAAAGATAAAAATCTTTCACTTTATTGTGCAGTAATTGTTAAAAAAGTTGATGAAAAAACTCGTTCAAAAACCTCAATTAACGAATTACTTCGTGATTAATTTTTAAATAATCAAATCTAATTTTATATTTCAATTAATTCCTCAAAATTCTTATTAAAAATTATTTAAAAATAAAATGATTTATAAAATTTTTCGTCCTTTGATTTTTAGATTAGATCCTGAATTAGCTCATGAATTAGCGATAAAATTTCTACAATATCTTCCAAGATTTTCTACAATTTTAGCTTACGAAAAACATTATCCCAATTTACAAAATAAATTATGGAATCTTGATTTTGCTAATCCCATTGGCTTATCAGCAGGATTTGACAAAAATTGTCAAATTGCTTTGGCAATTGAAAAATATGGTTTTGGTTTTATTGAAACTGGAACAGTAACACCTAAAGCGCAAAAGGGTAATGATAAACCTAGAATTTTTCGACTTAGCCAAGATCAATCGCTAATTAACAGATTGGGTTTTAACAATTTAGGAAGTGAAGTTTTTAAAAAAAATTTACTGGAAATAAAACCTCATTTTCCAAAAATTTTAGGAGTAAATATTGGTAAAAATAAAGATACTATTGATCCCGTATCTGACTATCTCGAGCTCATTGATAAATTTTATAATTATGCAGATTATTTAACGATAAATATCTCTTCTCCAAATACCCAAAATTTACGAGATTTGCAAAATGAAAAACAACTTCAAATTTTATTAGAAGCTATTGATCAACAAAAAAATCAATTGCAAAAAACTACCAAAAAAAATATTCCTATACTTTTAAAAATCGCTCCCGATCTTGATATTACTCAACAGCAAGCAATTTGCGAAGTTGTAATTAATTCACAAATTTCTGGAATTATTATCAGCAATACTACAATTTCTCGAAATTTTAATTTAAAAAGTAAAAATCATCAAGAGCTTGGTGGACTTAGCGGAAAGCCATTATATTTGCCTTCCAATCAAGTCCTTAAAAATGTTTATAAATTTACCAAGGGAAAAATTCCTTTAATTGGAGTTGGAGGAATTTTTAATGCCCAAGATGCTTATCAAAAAATTCGATGTGGTGCATCACTGGTGCAAATCTACTCAGCCTTTATTTACGAGGGTTTTGGATTGGTTGAAAAAATCAAAAAAGATTTAAGTTTAATGATCAAAAGAGATGGATTTAAAAATATACAACAAGCAATAGGAGTTGATAATTTATAATAAAAATAAACTATTATTGTTAGAAACAAATAACATTAAAAAAATTTAATACTTTACTTCTAAAAGTAAAATCGTTAGAATAATCTCAACAAATAAAATTTAAATAATTAAAATAAACTAAATACATGTCAAATTTAATAAAATTCCGTGATCTTGGTATCTCAGATATAATGATCGAATGCCTTAGAAAGAAAGGATTTGAAGAGCCAACTCCCATTCAAGCAAAGGCGATTCCATTTTTACTAGAAAATAAAAAAGATTTAATTGGTAAAGCTCAAACCGGAACTGGTAAGACGGGAGCATTTGGAATTCCAATCATTGAACAAATCATTCCCCAAAGTAAAAAAGTTCAAGCATTGATTTTAGTTCCAACTCGTGAATTAGCTATTCAAGTAACCGAAGAATTAAGTTCTTTCGCTGAAGCTCAAAAAATTTCTATCATTGCAGTTTATGGTGGACAACCAATTGAGCGTCAAATTTCTCGATTAAATCGCGGAGTTGATATCGTAGTTGGAACTCCGGGAAGAATAATTGATCATCTTGATCGTAAAACCCTTGATATCAGTAAGGTTTCATTTGTGGTTCTTGATGAAGCTGATGAAATGCTTAATATGGGTTTTGTTGAAGATATTGAAAAAATCTTACAAACTTCTCCAAAAACTCGTCGAACCGTATTATTCTCTGCAACCATGCCATCGCATATCGAAAGACTTGCCAAAAAATATATGCATGATTACGAAGTTATCGCAGTAGTAAATGATCAAATCGGTTCGAGCAATATTCAACAAATTTATTTTGAAGTTTCTCAATCCGATAAATTTGAAGCATTATTTCGCATCATTGATGTCGAAGAAAGTTTTTACGGGATGGTTTTTTGCAGAACCAAAGTCGATGCAGATGAAATCGCTCATAAACTTTATAATCGTGGAACTAGAGCTGAGCCAATTCACGGCGATCTATCTCAAGGTCAAAGAGAGAAAGTTTTACAAAAATTTCGTAGCAAACAAATTACTACCCTAGTTGCTACTGATGTTGCAGCTCGTGGAATCGATATCGATAACCTTACTCACGTCATCAATTATTCCTTACCTCAAGATCCTGAAAGTTATGTTCACAGAATTGGTAGAACGGGTAGGGCTGGAAAAAGCGGAATAGCAATCACTTTAATTACCCCATCGGAATATCGCAAATTAATCACTTTGCAAAAAATTGCTAATGCTAAAATTACCAAGCAAAAAGTTCCCAATGTTTCGGAAGTTATTGAAAGCAAAAAACAAAGAATAAAAATTGCTCTTCAAGAAATTATCAATAGTGGAGATTTTAATAATTTAGAAAATATCGCTGGAGAAATTTTGGAAGAAAATAAAGATCCAAAAATTGTCCTTTCAGCAGTTCTCAAACTTGCTTTTAAAGATGAGCTTAATGTTAAAAATTACAGTGAAATCAATGATATTAGCGCATTTAAAAAGAATAAAGATTTTCATTATGATGATCGCGGTATGAGCGGATATCGTCCAATTGGCGATCAAGATCAAAGAGGATATGTCGATCGCAAAGGTACTGCAAGATTATTCATTGCCAAAGGAAGAAATGACAATATGGATCCAAGAAAATTAGTAGAATTTATTGAACGCGAAACTGGAGTTAGTCAGCGTCAAATTGACGATGTAAAAGTGATGGATAGTTTTTCTTTCTTCGCTGTTCCTTTTGAAAGTGCTGAAAAAGTTTTAAATATTTTTCAAAAACAATCTGGTGGAAATAAATCTTTAGTTTCTAGAGCTAAGAAGAAATAATTAAATAGTTAAAAATTATAAAAATAATTGACAACTATTTTAACTAAAACATAATTAATTAAAAATTTATAATCAAAACTAATTTATGGATTTCCAAAATTGGGTAAATATATCTCTCCAAAGCCTTACAATTGGAGTAGCTTTATCGGGAGTTATAGGATATTTAACCATTAGAAACAAATCAAAAAAAGTAGCAAAAAAAACTGCTAGCATCATCGCTAATCAAGTAGCCAAGGATGTTGCAGAAAAAATTGCAAATGAATATATTCAGCAAAATTTACCATCAATATTGGAGAGTTATAATTTGGGTTCTAATAAAAATTTTGATGTAGAAAAATTGCAGGAGGAAAAAAATGAAATTAAATGAAATTTTTGATGCCATAAATTATTTTAAATCAACCGCACCTGTTGATGTAGAAGGTTTATCTCTTGCTTTACAATTAAAAGTTGAAAGGCAAAATTTATCTGATGAAATATGCGGAATGATAAAAAAAAAGGATGATAAGTATACCATCATTGTTAATCAAAATCACATTCTTACTCGTCAGAGATTTACCATAGCCCATGAAATAGGTCATTTTATTTACCATCGACCTAAAATTGGTGATGGATTAGTTGACAATGCGATGTATAGGCAAATCACTTATAATGGAATTATTAACAATGAGATCAATGCCAAAGATGAACAGCAGGCAAATAATTTTGCTGCAAATCTACTCATGCCAATTAATTTAATTGAGCAAATTAAAAATAAAATGAATGGAATTTACGATCCTATAAAATTAGCGCATGATCTCAAAGTATCTCCGCAAGCGGTGAAGATTCGTTTAGAAAATTTAAATATTTCTTATTAAAATATTTAAATTTATTTTAAGATTTAAGAAAATAATTGTTTAGAAAATTAATACTTGTGTTTTTTTTTAAGGTTATTAAAATATAAAAAATCCTTACCGTCAAGTAATAAAAAAAATAATAAAATGATAAAAATTCGTCTTTCTCGTGGTGGCAGAAAAAAAGTGCCATTCTTTCGTATTCATGCTACTAACTCAACATCTCCGCGTGATTCAAAATTTATAGAAAAACTCGGAACTTACGATCCCCTCCTTGGCGATAGTGATGAAAAAAGAGTCGTTATTAACAAAGAGTGTGTTGAATATTGGCTTTCAGTTGGTGCCCAACCTAGTGAAAAAGTTGCAAAATTTCTAATTAGCCTAGGAGTTAAAGGATCAGAAAAATATAAAGCAACTTTTAATCCTAAAGCCAAAGGTTCAAATCTTAAGAAAAAAGCTAAAGAAAAACTTGCTAAAGAAATAGAAGCTAAAGCTAGCGAAGCTAATAAAAGCGAAGCTTCAGCTTAGTTATCATTAACTTAGTTTGCGATATTGCACCACAATATTAACCAATAATTTACAACAATTTCTGTTTAAAAATATTTAAAAAATTAAAAATTGTTAGTTTCAAATAATTCTAGTCAATTTTTAATTACAGGCAATAGAATTTATTTGAAAAATCGATGAGAAATAAATACCAAAAAATTCTTATTGCTAGCAATAATCTAGGCAAGATCGCCGAAATTACCTCATTGTTAAAATCTCTCAATATCGAAGCAATTTCCCCTTTGGATTTTAATCTCCAAGAGCCAATTGAAGACGGAAATAGCTTTGAAGAAAATGCCTTGATTAAAGCAAAATTTTATGCCCAAAAAACTAATCTTGTTGCCTTAGCTGATGATTCGGGATTATGTATTAATGAGCTTGATAATCAACCCGGAATTAACTCCGCACGCTTTGCAATTGACGAAAATGGTAAAAAAAATTTTCCTTTAGCATTTGAAAAAATTTTCTTAGAATTAAAAAATCGCGGAATTTATCCAGGTAAAATACCTAATGCTTTTTTTATTTGTGCTCTTTGCATTTATGATCCCAAAACTAATTTTACCAAAAATTTTATGGGAAGAGTTGATGGAAAAATTAGCTATCAAGCACTTGGAAATAATGGTTTTGGCTATGATCCAATTTTTATTAAAAATGAAATGACCCAAACTTTTGGCGAAATTTCACCTTCACAAAAAGAGCAAATTTCTCATCGCAATCTTGCTTTTCAAAATTTTAAAAATTGGCTTTCATAATTTCATATTTCATTAAAAAATTTTTAATCTTTACTTGAAATAAAAAGATTAAATTCTAACTTTATAAAAATGTTATTTGACCCGAAATCTAGCGGTTTAAGTAGTAAAATTAATTT
>CAMCSJ010000037.1 GCA_945878005.1 Rickettsia typhi
ATGATTTTAAAATAAAAGATTTATCGAGTAATGATAAGTTAGAAAATAATTTATCAGCTGTGAATAAAAAAAATATTGATGATTTTATTAATGATGATGAATTGCAAAATATAAGTGATATTATTGCTAATAAAATTAATAACCAAGCGATCTCGATTGAAGAAATAATTTTTGATATAAACAAATCCGCAAAGCTTGTTAATATTGCCTTAATGCAATTAGAATTTAAGGGAAAAATTATTATAAATAATGGAACGGTAATTGCAAATGAGTTATGAAATTTTTAAAAAATTTATTGTTAAATTTGGTCTGTAAAATAATTAAAAAATCAATTTTTATCGATCAATTTTTATGGAAAATAATTTTTAAAATTTTCATAAGATAATTTTTAAAAAATTAAAATATATCCAATAATTAAATATCAAAATTAAAATATTTTTTAAATTAAATATTTGCTATAACTCCCATTTGGCAAGGGGTTTAAAGGTTATTGGATCGGTTTTATTGGCTTTTAATTTTTCTATTCCAACCCATGCAATCATTATCGCATTATCGGTGCATAATTCTTTTCTAGGAATAAAAATATCAAAATTATATTTGCTTGATAATTGTTGTAAATTATTGAAAATAAATTTATTACATGCAACACCACCTGTTATAACTAGTTTTAATTTATTTTTATCAATTTCTCTTATTTTATCACAATCTTTAATAACATTTTCGATACGATTGCAAATTATATCGCTAACCGTTCTTTGAAAGGATGCGCATAAATCAATTTTATCATCAAGAGATATTTTTTGAGGTGAGGTTAGATGAGAAAATTCTTCATTAGTTAATTTTTCAATTGTTCTTCTAACTGCAGTTTTAAGTCCTGAGAAAGAAAAGTTAAATTGATGTTGATGATTTTTTTGATCAATTAAGGGTCTTGGCAATGGGAACCTAATTCGCTTAGAATTAAGTGCTAATTTCTCAATTTCTGGTCCACCGGGATAATTTAATCCTAGCATTTGAGCAACTTTATCGAATGTTTCTCCCAGTGCATCATCAATTGTTTCGCCAATTTTAATAAAATTATCAATTCCTAGACAAAGTAAAATTTGACAATGTCCTCCCGAAACCAATAGCACAAGGAATGGAAAGTCAATATCATTCTCAATTCTTATTGCTAAGGCATGACCTCGAAGATGGTTAATTGCCAAAAAAGGTTTTTTATAAATTGAAGCAAGAGTTTTTGCTCCCGTAATTCCAACAATTAATCCTCCAATTAATCCTGGACCAGATGTTGAAGCAAATGCATCGATATCGCTAAGTTTTATTTTTGATTGATTAAGAGTTTCGATAATTAATTGATCAATTGCTTCAAGATGAGCTCTAGCACTAAGTTCGGGAATTACTCCACCATATTGTTGATGAATTTGAATTTGTGATTTTATTACCGAAGCAATAACTTTTTTTTGATCATCGACAATTGCAATTGCAGTTTCATCGCAGGAAGATTCGATAGCTAATACTTTCATAATTTAGCTAATTTTTATTATATTCAATAAAGCTATCATTAGGTTTTTCAATGGTTTCGAACCAATTTCCTGCCTTTCCAGAAGTGGTAATTTTTAAGACTGCCAAGTTTCTTTGGGTAAGTCCATTTGGAAGAAAGCGAAATAATCCATCAACTCCTTGATAGCCATTTTTATCGCCATTTTTAAAATTAATAAAATCACTGAGATTAGGAGTTTGACCTTGTTTACGATTAGTTATTTCAGCAATTAAACCAATCATATCATAGACGATCGATGCTAATCTGGGAGGAAATTTTTCATATTTGCTGTAATAAAAATTTTCTAGATCAGAAAATTTTTCATTTTCGGGAGCTGGAAACCAAGCATTTATCAAGTTAGAATCAAAAATTGATTTATCATCCCATTGCGATGTTCCAAGAATTTGAAAATCGCGTTCTTCTTTATTTTGTTTTTTAATTGAGGAGATGATTTTTGAAGCAATTTTACCTGATTCGGGAATCATAATCACTTGCGGATAAATTCGATCATAATCGTTTATAACCAGATCTTTATCTTTTTTAGCTTTGGATAAATTGTCAGGAAGAATAAAAGAATCAATAACTCTTTCAACTACTCTATCTAGGTCTTTGCTGTTATTATCGTAAAATTCCGAAGTAATAAAATTACCTTGTTTAGAACGAACAAATTTTTTAAGAAGTTCGGTAATTGTTTTACCATATTGATTGCTTGGAGCAATAATTGCAAAGTTTAATTTTCCTTGACTAATTGCATAATTAACAATTTTTTCAATTTGCATTTCGGGTAAAATTCCACTAATAAAAACTCCACCTTCCTTATCAATTTTATTGATCAAATTTTGATTATTTGATAAGGAAATTACGGTAATTTTATGTTGTCTAGCTAATTTTTCAATTGCTTCAACAGAGTTGCTAAATATTGGACCAATAACGATTTTTATTTTTTTATCAATAATTTCTTTAAAAGCTTTTTCACTATCTTTGGGATTTTCTTTGGAATCAAATAAAACTAATTCAATAATTCCATTAGGATCATTATAAAATAATGAAATTGTTGCAGAATTAAAAAGGCTAAATCCTAGATCTTTATTTTTTCCAGAGAATGGTAAGAATAATGCAACTTGAACTTTCTTTTGATCGGTTTTAATTACGGGTAAATTTTTATTTAAAAAAATTCCCGTATCATTTACAATTGAAGGATTGCTCGAGCTTGTGTTACTTGATATTGGAGGTAATTTTGGTTCGTAATATTTTTTAGTAAATTCCTGACAAGAACATAATACTAAAAATATTATAAATAAATATTTTTTCATAGTAATTAACTGATTTTATATAAAATTAAAAAACTAAATTAATCATTTAATTTTTAAGAAAGTTAATTTAGGTTAATAATTAATTTGTAAAATTTAAACTAATTTGGCAAACTTAATTTAACAAATTAATTTTATTTTAGTAATAATGCAAAACTTTTTCTTAAACCAGTCAACAAAATTGCAAAATAATTTTCAAAATAATTTTCAAAATGATTTTTTTGAATCTGGATTATTTGTAGTTTCAACTCCTATTGGCAATCTTTTAGATATAACCTTAAGAGCTCTTCAAATTCTTCAAAATGTTGATTTAATTATTTGTGAAGATAGCAGAGTTGCTCAAAAATTATTAATGCAATATCAAATTAACGATAAAAAATTTTTAGTCTATAATGATCACAGCGATGAAAATATTCGTTTAAAAATCTTAAATCTTCTTTTACAAAAACAAAAATTAGCATTGATTAGCGATGCTGGAACTCCATTAATTTCAGATCCGGGATATAAATTAATTGATTTTTTAAGAAATAATAATCAAAAGATAATTCCAATTCCGGGAGCTTGTGCAATGACTTCTTGCCTTAGTGTTGCAGGATTAGCATGTGATCAATTTATTTTTATAGGATTTTTACCAACTCCATCTGCTCAAAAAGAAAAAATTTTTAAAAATTATAATCGTAATTTTTCTTGGATATTTTTTGAAAGTCCTAATCGCTTAATTTCAACTTTAGAATTAATGCAAAAAACTCTTGATAATCCAAGAATATCAGTTGCTCGAGAGCTTACTAAAATTCATGAAGAAATTATTACCAATCATCTCAATGAAGTATTGATTTTCTTTCAAAATAATCCTCAAAAATTGAAAGGTGAAATTGTGGTAATGGTTGAAAAAAATCATAAAAATTTTCCAGAAATTTCTAATCAACAATTACAAGAAATTATCAAATCATCGATTAAAAATAATAAATCACTAAAGGATTTGGCTCAAGAAATTAGTGAAATTTATAATCTTAACAAAAAAGAAATCTATCAATTAGCCCTTAATTTAAAAGATCAAATCACCAATTAATTTAATCAAATCATCACCACAATTTATGAAAAAAAATAATCACTTCTTTGGAATCTATGCTGAAAAAATGGCAATGATTTTCTTAATTTTTAAAGGTTATAAAATTTTAGCTTGGCGATATAAAACTCCATTTGGAGAAATTGATATTATTGCTAAAAAGCAAAATTTTTTAATTTTTTTAGAAATAAAATCTACTCAAAATAAATATTTCAATATTGAAATTGCTCTTAGAAATCAACAAATTAAAAGAATGTTAAGAGCAATTAATTATTTTATTAAAAATAATCAATCTTTACAAAATATGCCAAGAAGGATTGATTTAATTGAGATCAAGGGATATTTGCTATTAAAACATTATTGCAATTTCATAAGTTGAAATTTAGTTTACGAGATTGTAAAATTGTAAAATAATATCGTAATTTTTTTGCGAAATTCTAATAATAATTTAAAATAATTTAAAATAATTTTCTGTGAAGCCAATAAAATCTAATCAACAAGCTAGTAATAATAGTTTTTTTCGTATCAATGATCAAATTAAAGTCAAAGAGGTTCGTGTTATCGACGAAAATGGCAAGATGATGGGTGTTATGTCAGTCTTCGATGGAATTAAATTAGCCAAAGAAGTTGATCTTGATTTAATAGAAGTTTCTCCAAATGCCAATCCTCCCGTTTGTAAAATTTCTAACTTTGGCAAAATGAAATATGAATTTCAAAAGAAAATTTCAGATGCTAAGAAAAAACAAAAAGTTGTTGAAGTGAAAGAGGTTAAAATGACTATCAATATTGGTAAAGGTGATTATGAAACTAAGATTCGCCATACTAAAGAATTTATCGAAAAAGGTCATAAGGTTAAGATTTCTATTCGCATGAAAGGTCGAGAAATTACCCATCGTGATCTTGCAGAAAAAATGATGGTTAATATTTTAAGCGATACTCAAGAATTTGCTAAAACTGAACTTGAACCTAAACTTGAAGGAATGCAAATGGTGACTATTCTCATTAAAAAATAAATTGAAAAAATTATGCAAAATTTAATTGAACAAATAGTAAATTTTTCACAAAAAAAACAATTATCAAAGGAAGTTGACAAAAAGAATTTTCAATATTTTCTTGAAAAATTTTATTTAGATAACAAGCTCTCCGATCTTGAAAATTATAGCATTGATGATTTATACAATAATTGCTTACATAGTTTTAAATTTTTTATTGAGAAAAAAAATAATATTTCTCGAGTTAGAATTTCTAATCCAAAAGAAGATCAAGAAGGTTTTAAAGCTCATTATACCTTCATCGATATTATTAACAAGGACATGCCTTTCTTGGTTGATTCGATAGTTGCATATTTGGATAAAAATGGTTTTAAAATTAAAAATATTATCCATCCAGTTTATCAAGTTTTGCGAAATAAAAATGGGGAATTTAATGAATTAATTATTGATAAATCTAAAAATCAAGATCATCAAATTGAATCGATTATTCAACTTCATATCGATAAAATTTCTGATGAAAATGCTGTTAATGAAGTTCAAAAAAATATTGAATTAATACTACAATCTGTTGATTTAATCGTTGAAGATTGGCTAAAAATGATTGATCTTGCCAAAGAAGCGCAAAATCAAATTGATAATTCAATAAAAATTGTTAAAGATCAACAATATTTAACGGAAATTAAAGATTTTATTGCATGGTTAATAAATGGTAATTTTATTTTTTTAGGTGCAAATGAATTTAGCATTGATAAAAATAAAAATGATGAATATCAACTTAACGAAGTTAGTGGATCAGCATTTGGTATGTTTCGAACCACTATCGCAGATTTTAAACCGCAAGTTGTAAATTCTTCAAATGCTGAAGTTAACGATTCAATCAATAAACCTTTTGTTATTGAAATTTTAAAATCTCGTTATCGTTCTAGAATTCATCGTATCGCTAATGCTGAAAGAATTAGAATTCAAAAAATTTCTGCGGATGGAAAAATTATTGGCGAATATCGCTTTATTGGCTTATTCACTTCTTCGGCTTATGTTTCTAGTATTTCATTAATTCCATTAATTCGTAACAAAGTTCAACAAGTTATCGCAAATTCTGGTTTTGTTAAGGGAAGTCATAATTACAAAGATTTAATTTCAACTTTAGAATCCTATCCGCGTGATGAATTATTTCAAATTAATGAATTAGATCTTTTAAAAAATGCAACGGGAATCGTTTCAATTTGCGGAAGATCAGTGGTAAGATTTTTTGCTAGAGAAGATAAATTTAAACGTTTCGTGAGTTGTTTGGTTTTTGTTCCAAGAGATCAAAGCAGTTTAGAAATTCGCGATAAAATTAAAGAAATTTTGGTTAAAGCTTATAATGGAGAAGTTGCAGATTTTTTTGTACAAATTACTGAATCAAATTTAATCAGATTCCACGTAATTATTCGAACCAATGGAGTTATCGCTAAAGTCGATGAAAGAAAAATTGAAATTGAAATTGAAAAGCTTACTAAAAATTGGAATGATGAATTGGCAAATTCTGTTAAAGAAAAATTTTCAACAAATTTTTTAAACATCATTACTCGTTATAAAAATGCTTTTTCAGTGAGTTATATTAATCGATTTAGCCCTAATGAAGCATTGCACGATATAGCTCTAATTCAAAAATCTCTTGAACAAAAAACTGCAATTTTCGATATTAGCAATCATGAATTAAAAGAACTTAGCGAAGAAAAAACTATTAATAACGATATTTGTGAATTTAAAATTTTTACTCCAAATAAACCAATTGCCTTATCTCAAATAATGCCATTGCTTGAAAGTTTTGGATTTGATGTAATTCAAGAACATACTTACGAAATCAATATCGAAGAAGATGGAAGAACTCGATCAATAACAAAAGTTTGTATTCAATATTTTCAATTAAACCTTACTAAAAATGGTGGAAAGTTAACAAAAAATATTAAAACCAATTTTGAAAAAACTATTTCGCTAATTTATCAAGATGAAATTTCAAGTGGAGCACTAAATCGACTCACCATCAATTGCGATCTTGATTGGCAAGAGATCTATATGCTTAGAGCTTACAGCAAATATCTCTATCAAACTAATTTTCGTTATTCGCAAAATTATTTTGCTGAAGCATTTTACCATCTTCCCCATATCACTCAAAATTTGGTTAAACTTTTTAAAACCAAATTTGATCCAAAAATAGTATCATCCGTTGAAAAAAATTATCCACAATTACAATCAATTATTCAGCAAATTGAAAGCGATTTGATCAATGTAAAAGATGTTGGATATGATGAAGTAATTCGCAAATTCCTAGCAATTATTAATGCCACAACTCGTACTAATTATTTTCAATTAAATGATGCTGGAAATTTTAAAGGATATTTATCATTTAAATTTGATTGCAATAAAATTTCTCATCTTCCTCTTCCTCTGCCATTTGCTGAAATTTTTGTTTATTCATCAAGATTCGAAGCAATTCACCTTCGCGGAGGAAAAGTTGCGCGTGGAGGACTTCGTTGGTCAGATCGACCTGATGATTTTCGTACCGAAGTTTTGGGTTTAATGAAAGCACAAATGACTAAAAATGCGGTAATCGTTCCCGTAGGTTCTAAGGGAGGTTTTGTTATCAAAACTGATGTCAGTAATTTTAATCGAGATCAAATTCTTCAAGAAGCAATTTTTTGTTATAAATCTTTCCTATCAGGACTCCTTGATATTACTGATAACATCATTAATTCCAAAATTGTTCACCCTAACAATGTGGTGTTTTATGACCAAGCGGATCCATATTTGGTAGTTGCTGCGGATAAAGGTACCGCAACATTTTCGGATATCGCCAATTCAGTTTCTGCTCAATATAATTTTTGGCTTGGCGATGCTTTTGCGTCAGGTGGATCGGTTGGATATGATCATAAAAAAATGGGTATCACTGCCAAAGGAGCATGGATTTCAGTGATGAGACATTTCCGTGAAATGGGAATAGATTGTCAAAATCAAGATTTTACTTGTGTAGGAATTGGCGATTTATCAGGAGATGTTTTTGGCAATGGGATGTTGCTTTCAAGGCATATAAAACTAGTTTGTGCTTTTAATCATTTGCATATTTTTTTAGATCCAAATCCTGATGTTGAAAAATCTTTTTTAGAAAGACAAAGAATGTTTAATCTTCCTAGATCAAGCTGGACAAATTACGATAATTCTTTGATTTCTCAAGGAGGAGGAATTTACGAAAGATCTTCTAAGTCTATCAAAATTACTCCCGAGGTTAGAAAAATCCTTGATATTACTGATGAAGAATTATCGCCAAATGATTTAATAAAAGCTATTTTAAAAGCTCCAGTTGATCTTATTTTCAATGGTGGAATTGGAACTTATGTTAAATCCTGTGAAGAAACTAATCTTGAAGTTGGTGATAAAGCTAATGACCTGCTAAGAATCAATGGAAATGAATTAAGATGCAAAGTGATAGGTGAGGGTGGTAATTTAGGATTTACTCAAAAAGGTCGAATTGAATTTGCGCAAAATAAAGGAATGATTAATACTGATGCGATGGATAACTCAGCAGGAGTAGATTGTTCTGATCATGAAGTTAATATTAAAATTGCTTTAATTTCTGCACTTCGAGCAAATAAGGTTGATCTTGAGCAAAGAAATAAAGATCTTGAAGCTATGACTCAAGATGTTTCAGAGCTTGTTTTAAAAGATAATCGCGAACAAACTCAAGCAATTTCTATTGCCCAATTTCAAGGAATTAATCTTATTCAACAGCAAGCGCAATTTTTAGATAAGCTAGAAAAATCTGGTCTTTTAAATCGTAAAATTGAGTTTTTACCTTCGAGTAAAGAAATTGAAAAAAGACAAAGAGAAGGTTTAAGTCTTACTCGTCCAGAGCTTTGTGTGATGTTAGCTTATTCAAAAATGGAAATTTATAATCAAATTTTAATTTCTGATTTAGTGAATGATCCATATTTTACTCAAGATTTACTTAGCTATTTTCCAAAGTTAATGCAAGAAAAATTTAGTGATGAAATTATCAATCATCAATTACGAAAAGAAATTATCACCACTCAAATTACCAATTTTGTAGTTAATAAAATGGGGATTACATTCATTAGTCAAATCTGTTTGGATACTGGTTTTGGAGTGGTTGAAGTTGTTAAAAGTTTTATCATTGCTTGCGAATCATTTGGTATTAAAAATCTATTTAATGAAATTGAAAAATTAGATGGCAAAATTAATTTCACTTCGCAAGTTAAGATGTTCGTTAGTATTAACAAATTACTGGAAAGATCATTATCTTGGTTACTTAGAAATCAAACTCAAGGAGAAATTTCTCAAAAAATTTCTAGTTATAAAAAAATAATTGAAGAGCTTACCGCAATCCTTCCCGAAGTTCTCGAGCATGAATCAAAAATTGATTTTGATAAAAAAATATCTGCTTTAATTTCTGAAAAAATTGATAAGGATTTGGCAAAAAAAATTGCTAATCTTGAAGCAATTTCTTCAGCATTTGATATTTTTGAAATTAGCAATTCTCTAAAAATGGCTAATTCTTCGCCAATTGATTTAAAAATCATTGCCAAAATTTATTTTACAATTGGAACCAGATTTAACTTGAGCTGGATTAATTCTTCAATTACTAAACTAGAGCTCCACAATAAATGGCAAAAAATTTTAAGCAAAACATTGCATGAAGATTTTTATTTTTATCAGATGCAAATTGCTAAAAAAATTATTGAAAGCAATATTACCAAAACTATAAAAATTAATGAAATTAATTCTTTTATTGAAAATTGGATTAAAGAAATTAGTTTTTTAGTTTCAAGGTTTGATAATTTTATCAATGAGTTAAAAGACGATCCAAATCACGATCTAGCAATGTTTGCAGTTGCGTTAAATCGTTTAAAACCATTGGTAAATTAGAAATATTTATTTGCGGTTGTGGCGGAATTGGTATACGCGTAACGTTGAGGTCGTTATGGGGTAAAACCCGTGGAAGTTCAAGTCTTCTCAACCGCACCATTAAATAAATTTAAAATAACTTGATATTTATTAAATATTAAATTTAATAAAATAATTATAATTGGCTGTTATAAATATTTATTGATATTTTATAATCATTAATTTGCATTATTAACAGGCATTAACAAATATTAATTATGAAAATTTTAGCAATTAAAGAAAATAATCTTTTTGAAAATCGAGTTGCACTTACGCAAGATGTTGTTGATAAATATGCTAAAATTGGTTTTGAAGTTTTTGTTGAAAAAGACGCAGGTTTGAAATCATCAATTAGCAATCAAGAATATGAAAAAGCTGGAGCAAAAATTATTGAGAATATCGATGAAATAATCAGTGAAATCGATATTTTAATTTCCGTTCAACGAACAGATTTTAATCACCAAAAAATGAAGCAAGATGCGATTTTCATAGCATTGCTTAATCCTTATTTTAACAAAGAAAAAATTACTGAAATTGCTCAAAGCGGAATTAATATTTTTGCTTTAGAATTAATCCCCAGAATATCAAGAGCCCAAGCGATGGATGTTTTATCTTCCCAAAGTAATCTTGCAGGATATCGAAGTGTTATTGATGCTTGTTATGAAATTAACAAAGCAGTTCCAATGATGATGACAGCTGGTGGAACAATCTCTGCAGGAAAATTCTTAATATTGGGAGCGGGAGTTGCAGGACTTCAAGCAATTGCTACTGCAAAAAGACTTGGTGCAATTGTAAGTGCTTTTGATGTTAGATCATCAGCGAAAGAGCAAGTGGAAAGCTTAGGAGCAAAATTTCTTGAAATTAAAAATAGCGAAAAGCAAGATGGAGTCTATGCCAAAGAACTCTCCAATGAAGATAAGTTAAAACAACAAGAGATGTTAATTACTCATTTAAAAAACCAAGATGTAGTTATTACCACCGCATTAATTCCGGGTAAAAAAGCACCGATTCTTCTTACAAAATCAATGGTTGAAGTTATGAAATCGGGATCGGTAATCATTGATCTTGGAGCAATAAATGGTGGAAATTGTGAACTTACCAAACCTAATGAAATTGTTAATTTTCAAGGGATAAAAATTATTGGATATAATAATTTTCCTTCCAGAGTTGCAGTTGATGCGAGCAAAATGCTTGCAAAAAATATTTTTAATTTTATAGAAGTTTTTGTTGATAAACAAAATAAAACTATTTTTATTAACAATATTGATGAGATAATTAAAAATACTTTAGTTGCTCATAAAAAATCAGTAATTAATATAAACTAAAAGTTCTCACGAATTTTTATGGTAATTATTTAAACCTAATAATTTTTTTAAGTTATGACGATCAAAAATGATATTTCTTACGCAAATCAAGCGGATTTGCTAAAACCAAAAATTACAATTTTTGGAGTAGGTGGTGCAGGTGGAAACGCGATTAACAACATGATTCGCTCAAATCTCGAAGGTGTTGAATTCGTTGCAGCCAATACTGATGCACAATCAATTTCAAATTCATTAGCAAAAAATAAAATTCAATTAGGATTAAAAACCACTCGTGGACTTGGAGCTGGATCATTCCCCGATCGTGGACGTGCATCTGCTGAAGAAAATATCGAAGAAATTCAACAATTTCTTGATGGAGCAAATATGGTTTTCATCGCTGCTGGAATGGGTGGTGGAACTGGAACTGGTGCTGCTCCCGTAATTGCCAAACTTGCTAGAGAACGAGATATTTTAACAGTTGGAGTTGTTACCAAGCCATTTCATTTTGAAGGAAAATATCGCATGGAAACTGCAGAAGCTGGAATTGATGAATTAAAAAAATATGTTGATACTCTAATCGTTATTCCTAATCAAAATCTTTTTCGAGTTGCTAATGAACATACTACTTTTGAATCTGCTTTTAAAATGGCAGATGATGTTTTACATGCGGGAGTTCGTGGAATCACAGATTTAATCACCATGCCAGGGCTTGTTAATCTTGATTTTGCAGATATTAGAACTATCATGACCAAAATGGGTAAAGCCATGATGGGTACGGGAGAGGCAACGGGTGAGAATCGTGCACTTGATGCTTGCGAAGCAGCAATTTCCAATCCATTGCTTGATAATATTTCGATCAAAGGTGCAAAAGGTGTGTTAGTCAATATGACTGGTGGACCAGATATGACGCTATTTGAAGCTGATATCGCAGTCAATGCAATTAAAAAAGAAGTTGATCCAAATGCTAATATTATTTTTGGATCGGCATTCAATGAAAATATGAAAGGCAAAATTCGAATCTCAGTAGTTGCTACGGGAATCGATATTGAAGAATTTAAGCGTGAAAATAAAACTGAAATTTCAAAAAACGAAACTAATCGCGATAACTCTAAAGCAGATAATCGCCAAGGAGATTTACTTGATGCAAATCGTTTTAAAATAAATCTTGATTCTAAAGAAAAAAATTCTGATAAAAGTTTTTTTGATCCAGGTGTTGCTCAGTTTAATTCCAGTGATGAAATTGAAGAAATTAACTCAAGTGATTTTTCCGTTAAAAGATCTTACATCGTTCAAGATAAAAATGAATTTAGTGAAAATTTTTTAAGTGAAGATGAAGTTATTGATGAGCCTCAAAAGCCCGTTAATCTTACCAATAAATCGCTTAATATTTTTGAAAATGATGATTTTTTTGAAGAATCAAATGATCATAATCAAGATGATGAAAATGAATTTGTTCCTGCTTCTAAAGAAGTCGAACATAAGAAAAAAACTCCTCAAGTTAAATCTTCAAAAATAAAAACTAAAAAAGATTCAGGATTTAGTTTATTTGGTTTTATGAATTCAAGTAAGGCTAAAATTACCGATCTTGATGAAGAAGATCAAAATGATGATGATCATGAGATTAACATTAAGCCTGCTAGAACTAAATCATCTTCAAACAATCATCATGAGAAATCTCATCATCATGAAAAATCTAAAAAAGATTTATCAAATAGCGAAGCTCAAAAAAAGCGTAAGCAATTTTTTGGTGATAGCATTCTTGATGAGAATCTAGAAAATGAAGGTGATGGTTATCAAGATGATATCGTTAATGTTCCTGCCTTTTTG
>CAMCSJ010000038.1 GCA_945878005.1 Rickettsia typhi
AGCTACGATAATTCGGGAAGTAAAATTATCACTGCTTTTGATGCTAATGGTAATCTAGTTGGTCCAACTATTAATGGTACGATATACACCGCAATTCTTAACTTCGCTATTTCTGCCGCAGATTCAAGTGGATGGAGCTCTGAGGAATATGCGCAAGCAGCTAAAGTGGCAATCGCTTCGGCAATTGTTTCAACAATTGTAACTACCACTCTAACCGCAATTGCCCCAGGAATTGGAACGGTTGCTGGAATAGTTATCAGTGCAGTAGTTTGTGCATTGGTGGTTGGTCCCTTGGTTGTTAATGCTGATGATCAATATAAAATCACTGAAGATATTTTTATCATGATCAGAGATTTGGTTAAAGATTTTGTTAAAGATCCCATCAATTCCATCAATGATTTCGACCCAATTGATTTTCATAAAAAGCTTTTTTTGGAATATCCTACTGATTTTATCGACAATATCGGCAAATTTGGTAAAAATATTTTAATCGGTGGATATAACCTTTTTGGTGGAAACTATGGAAAGACTTTTAGCTCAGGGCAATATCCAACTCCTTATGCCTCGCTCAACATTACTGCGAAGGAAGATGGAACTGGTAATATTATCCAAGGTCTTGATCCGCAAGGTGTAGTGGCAATTGCTCGTGAATATTATCACGATGATATTTTTGGAACTGCGGGAAGCGATAATTTAATTGGTAAATCGGGAACCAATACCATTCAAGGCTTTGAAGGCAATGATCATATTGAAGGAAGAGGCGATATTGATTTGTTAATCGGTGGCTCGCAAGATGATGAAGTTTTTGGTGGCAATGGTGATGACCAAATTTATGGAAGCGAAGGAAATGATAATCTTTTTGGTGGCAATGGCGATGATATTATTATTGGCGGAACGGGGGCAAGTATAAATGGAGCTGGATCTTTGGAAGATGGCAATGATTTTATTCAAGGCGGAAATGGTAATGATCAAATTATGGCCGAAGCGGGAAATGATGAGATCCAAGGCAATGGCGGAAATGACACTATCCTTGGTGGAACTGGTAATGATCGAATTCAAGGAGGTGAGGGTGATGATTCAATTCTTTCGGAAGATGGTGATGACATGATTCTTGGCGGAAATGGAAGTGATATTATTGATGGCGGAAATGGAGTTGATTATATCGAAGGTGGTGAAGGCAATGACAATATCCGCGGTGGCGATGGTCATGATGAAATTTTGGGAAATTCGGGAGTGGATTTTATTTATGGCGATGCTGGAAATGATTTAATAAATTCGGGAAGTCAAGATGATTTAGTTTTTGGCGGAATTGGCAATGATATCATTTACGGCGCAGATGGCGATGACACTGTTTCTGGCGAGTTGGGCAATGATTATGTGATTGGCGCTGAGGGTTTGGATATCATTGATGGCGGAGCGGGAGATGATGTTTTACTTGGCGGAATTGGCGATGATACAATTACAACTGGCGAAGGAAATGACACCATAATTTACAAAATTGGCGATGGCATTGATACCATAATTGAAACCGATATCACTGGAAATGATATTTTAAAACTCAGTGAAATTAATTCCAAATTATCCGATAACACAACCGATAAATTAAAACTCACCAAATCAGGAACCCAGCTAATCATAGAGTTCAAAGATGATTCGGGCTCAATTATCACCAGCGATAAAATCACCATTACTAACCAATTTGGTGGAATTCTAATCAATGGCACTGGAAGTGAAATTTTAAAAAAGATTGAATTTGCGGATGGCAAATCAATCGATCTAACCAGCCTTACAATCAATGATGATCAAGCGATTTCTTACACAAGTTCGATTTATTCAAATATCGATACCTCAATTCAAGAAGAACTTGCTTACGGCTATAATGATTTGATGCAATATCAAGATGAACAAACCAATCCCAATTCAACCTACAACGCGAATAATTACAACAGTTCTGGCGAGCAAGATGAAATTGACTCTGAAAAATATAATGATGTTCAATGGAAATCAATGAAAAAAAAGCGTAGTATTTTTGGCGGTTATTACACGGTTTGGTATAAATATTACGAACAAAATTTAAGCGGAACTAACGGCAATGATCGCGTGGTTGGGAGTTGGTGGAGTGAAAATATTTATGGTGGCAATGGCGATGATCAACTCCACGGAGGCGATGGCAATGATAATATTTTTGGTGGTGAAGGAGCGGATATTCTTCACGGCGGGGCAGGAGCTGACAATGTTTACGGACAGGCTGGCGAAGATTTAATTTATGGCGGATCAGGCAATGACTATCTTGATGGCGGAGTTAATAATGACACGATTTACGCCAATGAAGGAAATGACGCGGTAATTGGCGGTAGCGGAGATGATCATCTCGAAGGCAATGGTGGCGATGATGCAATCACCGATCTTGATGGCAATAACATCATCATCGCAGGGCTTGGCAATGATGTGATTGTAGGCGGGGTGGGCAATGATAAAATTGAAGGCAATGATGATGAGGATCAGATCAATGCTGGCGATGGCAATAATTTGATTTATGGCAATGGTGGCAATGATTTAATTAATTCTGGCAATGGCAATGATACCATTTATGGTCAAGAAGGTTTTGATTTAATCAATTCTGGTGCGGGGGATGATTATATTTCGGGTGGCGCTAATGATGATGTGATAAAGGGCGAAGATGGTAATGATATAATTTTTGGCGATCTTGGAATTGACCAAATTTCGGGTGGCAATGGCGTTGATTATATTTATGGCGGAGCTGGTGTGGATATTTTAAAGGGCGATGCTGGAGATGATCAAATCAAGGGCGCAGATGGTGATGATTTAATTGAAGGTGGTAGCGATAATGATTCGCTTTTTGGGCAATTAGGTTCTGATAAAATTTTTGGCGATGCTGGAAATGATAAAATTGATGGCGGAATTGAAGGCGATGTGCTTGAAGGTGGCGAGGGAGATGATATAATAATTGGCGGGTTTGGAAATGATATTTTGGTTGATGGCGCGGGAAGCGATACAATTGATGGCGGAGCAGATTGCGATATTATAATTTTAACCAAAGAATTTGACAAAAATTTTGAAAATATTGCTTCAACAAATATCGATCTGGTTAAAAATTTTAACAAAGATGAAGATAAAATTATTCTAAAAGTTAATTACAAAAACCCGATCACCTTTGCTGATATTCAAGCGAGCATAAGGCAAAATAATTCCAATGCTGAAATTGCTCTTGATAATGGGCAAAAAATTATCATCGAAAATATCACCACTTCCGAAATTACTTCAGCGAATTTTCAAATTGGTTTAAGTGGTGGAGAAAATAATGATATTCTCTTTGGAACCGATGGTGAAGATATTATTTTTGGCGATGCGGGAGATGATAAAATTTATGGTGGCGAAGCTAATGACGAGCTTTGGGGTGGTAAGGGTTGCGATGAACTCTACGGCGAAGCTGGAGATGATATTTTGAGATATGAGGCAGATGGAAAATTTGGTGGTGATGCGAGTGATGTGACCAAAATATATGATGCCAATGCCAATGCAACATATTCGGGATATAGTCATAATCATAATCATCCAGCTCATTATTTTGAAGATATAGCCAGACATTATAGAATTGCTGATGGTCTAGTTCAAATAGCTTATAATCTCAATAATGATGTTGTAATTGATAGAGTAGATTTAGTCAGTAAAATTATTGACTCTAAAAATTGGCAAGAATTTTCTAACGGATATATGCTAAGCGATGGCATATTGAGAGAATATCCGCGATCTAATAGTGAATGGAGCGTTTCATTTATAAGATTTAATCTGCAAGAATATGAATACATCAAATCAAATAAATATTCTGTAAAAAACTTTCTTAACGCTACTCTCAGCGATATTACGGGCTATAATCGTACCTTCGATAAATTTGTTGGCGGTTCGGGTGTTAACACGATTTTAATGACGCAGGGTAATGATGTGCTTGCGCTTGATGATCCAACTTCGCCAACGGGTTCTAGTGAGGCGGGAACTTCAACTTCCGCGCGTATTCAAGATATTTCGGTAATTCACGCTGGTGCGGGTGATGATATAATTAATTTTTCTACCCAAAAATATTCTTATGGCGATTTGGTAATTTACGGCGCAATAGGCAATGATAAGTTGTGGCTATCATCAGGTAATGATCAAATTTTTGGCGGTGAAGGCAATGATGAAATTTATTCTGGAGCGGGTGATGATAAAATAAATGGCGGAAGTGATGATGATGTTATTTTCGCTGGCTTAGGCGATGATTCAATCGATGGTGGAATAGGAACAAATCAACTTTTTGGTGAAGATGGAAATGATATTTTTATTGCTGGTGCGGGAATTGACACAATCAATGGTGGAGATGGTTTTGACACTATTTCTTATGTTAATTCAAATGCAAATATCACCGTCAATCTTGCCACAAATTTACTTTTCGGTGGCGATGCTACAAATGACAATATCTCATCAATTGAAAATATTACTGGATCAGCTTTTAACGATAATCTAATTGGCAATTCATCTGCAAATATTTTAAATGGTGGCAGTGGTGATGATAATCTTGCTGGAGGAAATGGTTGCGATCTTTATATTTACAATTTTAATTCGGGAACTGATATCATTACTGAAACTGGAAGCGATGCTGATATTTTGCGATTTAGTGGAGGAATTATTGCGCCTGATTTAAGTTTTGTAATCAATGGCGAAGATCTAGAAATTCAGGTTGGAGATAATGTTGCAAATAAAGTTATTATAAAAAATCAAGTTACACAAAACTCAATTGAAACTATTAAGATTAATCCAGTTTACAATATTTCTAAAGAATTTTTTATTATCAATGAAGATGAATCTTTAATTTTTTCTAATCCTTTGGAGGAGTTAAATTTTTCGCGTCGAAATTTTAAATCTTTACATGCAGTTTACGGAACCTTGATTTTTGATGAAGTTTTAAATAAATTTACTTACCAATCTAACGCCAATTTTCACGGTATTGATGAGATTACTTTAAATGAAAAATCTGGGGATTCTAGCAAGTTTACGGTTTTTGTAAATGGAGTTAATGATGCACCAATATTTTCTGCTCTAGGCGATATTCCAAATAAAGAAGTAAAAGTTGAAGAAGAATGGAGTGTTAATCTTAAAGATTATTTCACCGATGTTGATAATTATCTTTCACGAGATGATCTTTCAATTTCATTGAAGCTCAAGGGTTTTGATAATTTACCCGATTGGATTAATTTTAATTCGCAAACTGGAATTATTTCTGGAAAAATTGGTCGTGATGGAAAATTAAATTTTACCGCAACTGCAACTGATAGATTCGGAGCAAATCTTTCCGATAATTTCTGCATTGCTATTACTCGCAACATTTCCGATGACATCATTCCAACAACTCCCATAGCTCAAATTAATGGCACTGATTCAGCTGATATCATAACTTCAACGCCAAATTCTTCGGACATTATTTTAGCAGGTGCGGGAGATGATACCATCAATTACACCAAGGATAATGACTGGGTTGCAAGAAATAATGGTTCTTATTTCGTGGCGTGGAATGTTTATTCGGGTGATGAAATCGCTGTTACTGGAAAACAAAGATCATTTGATGCTTTTGACGGTGGTGATGGTTATGATAAATTAAATCTTACCGATCAAAATGATGTTATATTTCTTGATGATTCAATTGTAAGTAATATTGGCGATATTGCTAAAATCAGTTCGATTGAAGAAATTGACGCTGGAGATGGTGATGATGTGATCGACTTAACATCGCTAACTTTCAGTTATAATGATGTAATTTTAAGTGGCGGAAATGGCAATGATGTTTTATGGGGAAATGATGGTAATGATACTTTAAATGGCGATATTGGCGATGATAATTTGCAAGGTGGCAAAGGTGATGATATAATCTATGGCGGAATTGGTAATGACCTCATCAAAGGTTATGATGGGGATGATAAAATTATTGGTGGAGCAGGATTTGATGTGATGATTGGTGGTAATGGCGATGATCAATTTATCTTCACTGATAAATCTGATTCAATTGGGTCATTTATTAACCTTAGCGAAATCGACATCATTTTTGACTTCGTTCAAAATAAAGATAAAATTGATTTTTCTGCACTCAACTTCAATTCCATCATCCAAGGACAAGGCTCAAATTCTTTGGCTATGGGACTGGAATTTTATTTTCAAGAAGGAAATACCATAATTGACGATCCAAACTCAAACTTTGCAGTTAAGTTAGCTGGCGAAATCCAGCTTGGCTCAAGTGATTTTAACTTTTAGAAACAAAATTTAAAACAAAAATTTACGAAAAAACCTATGAATGAAAAATTAAAAATCCTATTTATTATCATCGCTATTTTTACAACAATTACTTCAAAATCTTTTGCTTCCTCAGGGATTAATGGTGGATCATCAACGGTTCCTGCGGGAGAACCTCCTTATAAAAGCTTCTCCAAAAATTCAATTGGAGCTGGTTTATCTATTGGCGCAAGATTCAATTTAGCTGAAGATATTTTTATTGAATCCGAAGATAAAAACAGCAAAATCAAAGATCATATTTTTACTGAAATTGAGATGTTTGGAAATCAATTTTTTTCGGGAGAAATTAAGCAAAATTTTGGAGGAAGATTAAATTTAGGCTATGAAATCATAGGCTTAAGAATTTATGGCTCAAGCGGATATGTTGCTTCAACATTTGATTATCAAGAAACCTTAAATACCAAGCAATCTTACATATCATCAGCTCCATTTTATGGAATTGGTTTTAGCTATGATCTTACCAAAAATATTTCACTAAGATTAAATTCGATGTTTTATAATTTTAATTTTAAACCAAAAAATTCAGAATTCAAAAGTGTTGAGATCAATGTTTCTGCAGTAAATCTTGGCTTGGGATTTCATTTTTAATAAGATTTATGCGTCATTATCAATCCCTAAATATTATAAGTTTTTTATTGTTTTTAATATTTTTTAAAAAAGCATTTGCAACAAATTTACAAGATGCAATTAACACCGCTCAAGCCAATAATCGCAATATTAAACTTGAAAAAATTAGACTTAACGCCATTAAAACCGAAAAAACTAAAGCAATTGCCGAATTTCTGCCAAATGTTAGTTTTAATGCAACTTACGGACAAAGAAATAGTTTTTATCAAGGACAAACTTACGATCGATCAACCAAACAAAGAACCGAAGAAATAAAGCTTGAACAACCAATATTTGATGGACTTCATTCCGTTTCCAAATATCGTGAAGCCAATTATAAAATAAAATCTGGCAATTCTAAAACTTCCGATAAAATTCAAGAAATTTCTTTTAATGCGGTGCAAAGTTACTGCAATCTTTTTCGCTATCTCGAACTTATTAAACTTCAAGCGGAAAATAAAATCCTTGGAAAAAAATTCCTTGATTTGATCAAGCGTAGAAAGGATGTTCGCATAATCGATAAAGCTGATATTATCAAATTCACCTACGAAACTTCGCTTACTCAAGAAAAATATATCAATGTCTTAAACCGCTTAAATAAAGCTAAATTCGATTATCAAAATGTAATTGGCGAGCTCAATGAAAATCTTGTAAAACCAGAAATTTATGAAGAAAAATTTGATAAAAATAAAATTTTGGAATCAGCTCTAAATAATAATCACAACCTAAAATCATATCATTACAAATATCTTGCTTCCAAATCTGCTTACAATGCAGAAAAATCAAATTTCTTGCCGAAAGTTTCGATAGTTGCATCAGCAAATAAGCAAGACAAGGTGGTTTATTTAAACAATCAAGATCTCAACTCTCAATCAGTTTTTTTAAATGTTTCAGTGCCAATTTTTCAGAAAGGTATGGAATATGTTAATGTTAGCAAGGCTGGATATGAACGCGATTCTGCAAAAGAAGAACTTGAAATTACCAGAGAAAATATTGTCAAAGAAATAAATCAGACATTGGAAGAATATTACTTTTTTTTGGAAATGAATAAAACCAACCAAAAACTTTTTGAAATGGCAAAAGATCGTTCTGGGATTTTTAACAAAAGATCAGAATTAGAAGTTGAAGATCCAATCGAAGTAATCCGTACAATGATCGAAGCCAATGATAGAAAAATAAATTATATCGATTCTCAAATGGATTTGGTGATTACTTACTACAAAATCAAATATTTTTTGGGAGAAATTTAAATGTCAAATAATTTACAAATACCCCAACAGCAAATTATAAAATTATCTTTGGATTCATGCAAAAAAGCCTTCTGGTTTTGTTTGATTTTCAGTTTCTTCATCAGTATTTTTACACTCGCTTCATCAATTTATTCGATGCAAGTTTTGGATC
The DNA here is from genome assembly GCA_945878005.1 of Rickettsia typhi. Lineage (GTDB taxonomy): Bacteria > Pseudomonadota > Alphaproteobacteria > Rickettsiales > UBA1997 > CAILUF01. The sequence continues at coordinate 8,347 of CAMCSJ010000038.1, forward strand.
GCGTTCTTTCTAGCAACAGCTTTGAAACCTTGCTTTATCTTACAATTATCGTTTTAGTTTTTTTAATTTTTCTTGGAATATTAACCCAAATTAGATCAACGATATTTTTGCATGTCTCTAACTGGCTTGATGAAAAACTCTCATCTGTTTTATTCAATAGTAGCATTGAAGCACAAGGCTCTAACAAAAATATCAGTAGTCAAAATATGCGTGATTTGCAAACGATAAAAGGCTTTATTTCGGGTCCAAATTTGGCAACGCTTTTTGATGCTCCATTCGCGGTAATTTATTTGATCATGATTTTTTTTATTCACTTCATTAATGGATTTATCACTCTTATTGGAGGTCTGATAATGCTCAAAATGGCGTATATTAACGAAAAATCAACCAAAGAATTAATCGACAAAACTAATCAAATGCAAGTCGAGGTCATGAAAGATTTTGAGATCATTTCTTCCAATTCCGAAGTAATTAATGCGATGGGAATGAAAGCAAATGTCCGTGAAAATTGGCAAGCTGGAAATGATGAACTCCGTAAAGCATCAACTGATTTGACAACTCTTTCAAATAAAATTTCTTCAATTACTAAAACACTTAGAATGGCTTTGCAAACTATCACCATGGCATCAAGTGCAATTTTGGTGATGTATAACAAAATGTCCTCGGGTGGCATTATCGCTACTTCAATTTTGGCAGGAAAAGCCTTAGCTCCGTTTGATAACGCAATTGGACTTTGGAAATCTCTTAAGACTGCTCGATCATCATATTTTCGTTTGAATGAATCGTTAAAATATTATGTTGAAGAAAAAGGAAAAATTGAATTGCCGATTCCTAGAGGTGAAATCATTGTCGATAAATTAATTTACAAATTAGAAAAATCCGATCGTCTTTTAATCAAGGGAATTTCTTTTAAAATAAATCACGGCGAAGTTATTGGAATTATTGGTCCAACTGGAAGCGGAAAAACTACTCTTGCTCGTCTTCTTGTTGGAGTTTTAAAGCCAAATTCGGGAATTGTAAAAATCGATGGTGCTAATCTTTTTGATCAAGATTTAGAAAAAATCGGCAAACATATTGGTTATTTACCACAAGATGTCGAGCTTTTTAAAGGGCTAGTGAAGCATAATATCGCCCGAATGGATAAGAATGCTAAAGATGAAGAAATCATCAAAGCATCGCAATTTTGCGATGTTCATGAAATAATTTTATCATTATCGCAAGGCTATGAAACGCTTATTGAGAAAGATGCTAGCAATTTATCCGCAGGACAAAAACAAAGAATCGCTTTAGCTCGAGCTTATTTTGGGGATGTAAAATTTGTCGTTCTTGATGAGCCAAATTCCAATCTTGATAGTGAAGGAGAAACAGCTTTAAACAACGCAATTCTTCGCGCCAAAGAAAATAAAATTACTACGATCATCATCACTCATCGGACTTCGGTAATTTCAATTTGCGATAAAGTAATGATTCTTAGAGATGGAGAAATAAAATCATTTGATAGCGTTGATAAAATTTTAGGAAAATCGCCACAAACTTCTTTAAACATTGAAGCATGATAGGAAAGATCGAATCTAAAATTGCTGAAAATGCCATCAATTACGGAGTTAAAACTCTGATTATTTTTGCAGTGCTTTTTCTTGGTTGGGCTTCATTGTTACCAATCAAATCTGCCTCAATTGCCGATGGTGTTGTGGTGCTTGATCTCAACCGCAAAACCATACAGCATCTGGAGGGCGGAATTATTGATCAAATTCTAGTTAAAGAAGGGCAAATTGTAAATCAAGATGATATTTTGCTTTATCTTCACGATATTAAAGCCAAAACCGAACAGCAAATTTTGAAAGAAAGATTATGGACAACTCAACTGCAAAAGGAAAGACTCAAAGCCCAAAAAGAAAATAAAGAAAGCCTAAATCTAATCAATTTTTTTTCTGAAATTGGAGAATTATCACCGCAAGATGATGAAAAATTGCAAGAAATTGCTTCCAACCAATTGCAACTTTTTAATTCGAAAAAAGATAAAAAATTGGGAGAATTAAAAGTTTTACAAAAAAAATTACAATCCGCTGAAATCAAACTTAAAATTTTTAAAAAGGAATTAGGATTAATAAAGCCATTAGTTGACGAAGATAATTTACCAATTTTACGCGAATTAGATTTGCAAAAATCAATTGCTGAAACCGATGAACAAGCAGAAATAGCAAGATTGCAAATTGCTAATTACAAAAATGATGATCTCTTTGAAAATCTTAAAGAAATCAAGGAAAGCGATATGGAAATCGTTGCTCTTTACAACCAACTTTCTGCTTCAAAAGATATTTTAAAAAGATCAGCAATAACCTCGCCAGTTTCTGGAAAAATCATGAATATAAAATATCACACTATTGGTGCAGTTGTTCCTCCGGGTGGTGAAATTATGAATATCGTACCACAAGATGAAGAGATGATTATTGAAGCCAAAATTAAGCCACAAGATATTGATAATGTTGCAATTGGCATGAAGTCGAAAATCCAACTCACTGCTTATAAAGGCAAAAAAGTTCCTAAAATTAATGGCAAAGTGATTAATGTTTCTGCGGATATTGTAACCAATGAGCAAACTAGAGAATCATATTTTCTAGCTCGGATAAATATTAGCAAAAAAGATCTCGACAAACTTAAAGAAAAAATCGAACTTTATCCGGGAATGCCAGCACAAGTCTTTATAATTACTGGCTCAAGATCGTTAATTTCTTACATGTTTACCCCGATTTCTGATTCGACTTACAAAGCATTTAGAGAAGAATAGGGGTAAATTAATTTATCATCCCGTTAATTTGGTGATCCCACATCTCCTTAAACTTTCCGTGATTTTTATTAACGAGATTTTCAAAACTATCATCTTCGCTGATTTTTCCATCTTCTAGAACAATGATGCGATCCATATTTTTGATGGTTGAAAGGCGATGAGCGATGGCAATTACCGTAATATTTTTTAATTTCAAAATCTCTAAAATTGATTGCTGAATTTCGCTTTCGGTTTTGGAATCTAGCGAGGAGGTTGCTTCATCAAGAATTAAAATTGATGCGTTTTTTAACAGAGCTCGAGCAATAGCGATTCGCTGTTTTTGTCCACCCGAAAGTTTGACTCCTCTTTCGCCAACCAAAGTATCATAACCATTTGCTAAAGAAAAAATAAAATCGTGAATATGCGCTTTTTTTGCAGACTCAATCACATCTTCGCGTGAAGCGTTCGTGTTGCCGTAAGCGATATTATCAAAAATACTGCGGTGAAATAATTGAGGATCTTGCGGAATTACTGCAATATTTGATCTTAAATCATCATTATTAACTTTAGTTAAACATTGTTGGTTTATAGTAATTTTACCTGTATAGTTAATAAAAACTTTTAAAAGTAAATTTACTAAAGTAGATTTTCCAGCACCTGAATGACCTACAAGCCCAATCTTTTGAGCTGGATTAATTGTTAAATTAAAATCGCGCAACACCAAATTTTCGCTATATTTAAAATTAACATTTTCGAAAATAATTTGCGGATTTATTAATTTTAAATTTTGCAATTGATTATTTTCTTTGACCAAATTTTTGTCATCGAAAATTGTAAATGCTTCACTCAGTTGCCCATAATCATTAATCAATCCATCAATATGCTGAAGCATTGCCCAAGAATGGTCAAAGAGGTGAAACATCAACGCCAAAACCAACACAAAATCGCCAATTGAAATAATATTTTTTTGACGAAGATCAATCATTAAAAACAAAGTTACAATTGGCAAAACCGCATAAATTAACCCAATCCAAAAATGATTAATATTAATAAACCAAATTCTTTTTTTCTCTAAATTAACAAAATCATCATTGGCATTTGCCAATAATTTTTTTTCAAAATTGCGGTTAGAAAAATTTAAAACCGTACTGATATTAGCTATGCTATCATTGAGTAAACCAGTAATTTTCTGACGAGCTTCGGTACTATTTTTTGATAGAAAAAAAATTTTTTTCTTGGAGTAAAACATCACCGGAACAGAAATTGCTAGCCATAATAAATTGGCAAAGGCAATTGACTGGTGAACATTAAAAAAAATTATTAAAGTTATTAAAATCGTTAAAACGCAATAAGCAAAACCATGAAAAATATGATCGTGAATGCTGACATATTTATCGCGCAAAGTAGCGATTTGACTCGCTGTTTTGCCGGAAAGATTATTTTGAAAAAATTGGTAATTATGCTCGAGAAGCATTGAATAAGCCTTATTAATAATATTGGCTTCGATAAAGGGCTGGGATTTGTAATCGCCATAATTGTAAACTCGCCAAATCATTTGCGCTACAAATACCGCAATGCAAAAAATACTTACGGGGAAAATAATATCGCTAATCGTAAAATTTTGACTTACCGCTAAATGATCAATTATCAGCTTAAGTGCATAATTGCTAACGGGCATGAAAAACGCTGAAACTATTGGTGTTAGCATCATCAGTAAATACCAAAATTTATAAGGCTTGATGATTTGATAAAAAAATTTTTGAAGCG
>CAMCSJ010000039.1 GCA_945878005.1 Rickettsia typhi
TTAAGGAGGAAGGTTGCGGGGTCGAAAAAGCTAGAGTATAGCATGGGATAATGCAAGATACTCGATCTACTCCCTCGCCCCGCTAGCGGGGAGAGGGTTGGGGTGAGGGGTTATTAAAATAAATTTTTATAAAATGGCGATTTCTTGATTTAATTTTTAAACAAAAAAAATTTCTAATAAATCCTAAAAAAAATTAAAAAAACCTCGAATTATTTTTAAAAAAACCTTAATTTTATTTAAAAAAATTTCATATTTTTAGGATAAAAAATCTAAATCAAGAAATCGCCTTTTTTAGAATTTTTTTGTTTTGCTTTTTTAAATGTTGCTAAACTTCAAGAAACTCTAGTATTCCGACCCCCCACGGCTCCCAAACCGCAACTACCGTTGCGATTCGCTCGCCTGCTCCCCCTCAAGGGGGGAGCTTAGAGTCCGAGTGTTTTGCAAGTTTTTTAATATTGTAGGGGCGCAAGCCCTCAAGGGGGGAGCTTAGAGCTCGAGAGCTTTGGGATCATTGCACATAATTGTAGGGATGTAAGCCCTTGCGGGGGAGTCGACGAACAAGCCTTAAGTGGTCAGTTAAGGCTTAAGGAGGAAGGTTGCGGGGTCGAAAAAGCTAGAGTATAGCATGGGATAATGCAAGATACTCGATCTACTCCCTCGCCCCGCTAGCGGGGAGAGGGTTGGGGTGAGGGGTTATTAAAATAAATTTAATTAATTTTAACACCCATTAATTTGCAATCTTCGTCAACCATCATTTTTACAAGTTGTTTAAAGTTAACTTTAGGTTTCCATCCTAATTTTTCCTTTGCTTTGGATGCATCGCCGATAAGTAAATCAACTTCCGCTGGACGAAAATATTTTTCACTAATTTCAACATATTTTTTCCAATCAAGATTAACATAACCAAAAGCTTCTTCAAGAAAATCTTTAACGCTATATGTTTCTCCCGTAGCAATAACATAATCATCTGGTTGATCTTGCTGAAGCATTAACCACATTGCTTCAACATAATCTCCTGCAAATCCCCAATCTCTTTTGGCATCTAAATTTCCAAGAAATAATTTATCGGTTTTTTTAGCAAGAATTTCTGCGAGAGTATGAGTAATTTTTCTGGTGACAAAAGTTTGTCCACGACGAGGAGATTCGTGATTAAATAAAATTCCACTGCAAGCAAATAATCCATAGCTTTCACGAAAATTTACTGTTAACCAATGGCTATATAATTTTGCACAAGCATATGGACTACGTGGATAAAATGGAGTATTTTCATTTTGGGGAATTGCTTGAACTTTACCATACATTTCACTTGATGATGCTTGATAGAATTTGGTTTTAATATGAGTATCATGAATTGCATCTAGGATTCGACATGTTCCAGTTGCATCAATATCGCTAGTATATTCAGGAATATTAAAACTTACTTTAACATGACTTTGCGCTCCAAGATTATAAATTTCATCTGGTTTAATTTTTTCTAGTAATCGAGAAATTGATGATGAATCAGCTAGATCGCCAAAATGTAAAAATAATTTTTTATTGCCAATATCAGGATTATTGAATAAATGATCAATTCTTCCAGTGTTAAAACTGCTTGATCTTCTTATTATTCCGTGAACTTCGTAATTTTTTTCAAGAAGAAGTTCGGTTAAATATGAGCCATCTTGACCTGTGATACCTGTGATTAATGCTTTTTTCATGAAATTTATAAAATAAATTTGTTAACTATTTAGAATTAAAATTGTTGTGAATTGTTAAAAATAATGAATAATTCTTAAAAATTAAATTTCTCGCTCTAAATAAAATGCAAAAAGATTGTAGAAAATTTTTACAATATTTTAATTGAACACAAATCGATTCTAACCTTTGTTTAATTGAGTTTGCACTAGATTGATTTTCACCCGTATCTTGATTAAAAACTGCAACTAAATTTACTGGATAAAATAAAAAATTTTTAACATTATTTTTTTTTGTACTAGCAATTGCTAAATTTAATTCATAATCCATTGAGTATTTATTATTCTCATTAAATTTAAAAATGTCAAATATTGATTTTCGATAGTAAAATGATTCTCCGCTTGCAATTGGACAATGCTTTATTAAATTTCGAATAGTTGGATAATATTGAGTAGCTAAATTAAAGGCATAGGATTGGCCAATGCAATAATTATTGAAATATATTACATCAAAATTTTTACTAAGATTAAAATAATAATTTGCTTCTTTAAAAAAATCCTTATGCAAAATATCATCACAACCCAAAAAGCCAATCAAATCACCGCTTGATTGCTTTAAAGCTATGTTTCTTGCATTAGAAATTCCGCTATCTTTTTCTTTAATCCATTTGATTAAATCAGGATTTTTTTGTTGATAATCTTCAATAATTTTCCATGAATTATCTGTTGAAATTCCATCAATAATAATTAATTCTTTTTCTTGATATGACTGCGATAAGAAAGACTCAATTGAAGTTTTAAGATATTTGTCACCATTAAAATTTGTTAATATTACACTAATTTTCACTGAAAATAATAATTTAATTATAAAAAATATTCTTTAACAATAATAATTTATTATTGTTTATTTTGATTGCATTTTCTCAACTACACTAATTGGAAGTAAGATGTAATATTTTCCACGATTTGCCATGTAAAATGCTTTTTCTTCAGCTTCTTTACCATTGCCAAAGAAGATATCTCCACGAACTGCTCCACGAATTGCTGATCCTGTATCTTGTGCAACCATAAGTCTGTTATAAAGTTGAGTATCTCCTTCTTTATTTTTTAATTTAGTTTCGATCCACATTAAAGATCCGTAGGGAAGCATTTCATCGTCAATTGCAAGCGATCTTTCGGGAGTTAATGGAACATTTTGCGCTCCAATTACATATTCTCCATCGAAAACTTTAAAGAAAGTGTAAGCATCATTGATGTTCATAATTTCATCAGCCTGAGTTGGATTTTCTTTTAACCAATCTCTAACTGTTGCTGAATTTGCTTTGCCTCTTGGGATTAATTTTTTTTCAACCATCGGATTAGAAATTGCGGTAAAAGGATGATTATTTCTTCCACCATATGATAATCTAACTTCACGACCATCAACTAATTTAACTCTCATCGATCCTTGAATATGAGCAAAAAATAAATCAACCTTATCATCAACATAAAGCAATTCGAGCTTCTTATTTTTAAGAGCTCCATTTTCAATATCACGACGAGTTAAATATTCTTCACTAGCGTTGAGATTGTAAGGACGAGCATAGATAGGATATTGAAATTTATCAGTTTTAATTTTGCTTCCATTTAACACTGGTTCAAAATATCCAGTGAATAAACCTTGTTCTTCTCCATCGCGATTAGTAACTTCAAATGCTCGAAACCAATTTTCAAAAAAATTACGAGTTTGTTTGGAACTAAGATTTCGTAAAATTTCAGCAATTTCGCAGACATCACGAAAATCTCCAACAGTAATGCTACCAAGTTGCGATGCAATAAATGTTCCTTGATTCATCTTAGAAAATTTTCGACAGGAATGACTAAAAGCATTTAACGCTTCAAGATGATTATCTTCTTGCCAATTTTTTAACTCGCTAAAATCTACTTCACGAAGAATAATATTGCTTTTAGATTTTATTACCACCTTCTTGGAAAACAAACAGCCAGTAGTAAAAAACAAAGAAAAAATAATAAGTAAACGAAATAACATTGCTTTATAAAATTAAATTAAATTGATTAAAATATTAATAATTTATTTTTTAAATCTAATTTTTATTGATTGCAAAAGAAATTTTAATTTTATCCAAAAGAAAATTTTTTAATTTATAAGTTTTTAAAATTTTACTAGTTTTTTTTAAAAAAAAATTTAAAATGATTTTTTTAAATAATTTTTAAAACTATGTCTTTACAATGCGGAATTGTTGGTTTACCAAATGTCGGAAAATCAACTTTGTTTAATGCTCTAACCCAAACTGCTCAAGCTCAAGCTGCAAATTATCCATTTTGCACGATTGAACCAAATGTTGGAAGGGTAAATGTTCCTGATGATCGTTTGGATAAACTTGCAAAAGTTGCAGGATCGGCTCAGATTATTCCAGCGCAAATTGAATTTGTTGATATTGCAGGATTAGTTCGTGGAGCAAGTAAAGGGGAGGGATTAGGAAATCAATTTTTATCTCACATTCGTGAAGTTGATGCGATTATTAATGTCGTAAGATGTTTTGAAGATGAAAATATTACTCACGTTGAAAATAATATTGATCCACTTCGCGATATTGAATTAATTCAATTGGAATTGATTATTGCAGATTTGGAAAGTTTAGAAAAAAGAATTCCTGCGATGGAAAAAAAACTTAAAACCGAAAAAGAAATTGCATCGCAAATCGAATTTGCGAAAAAGGTTTTGCAAGTTTTAAAGGATGGAAAAACTGCAAAAATGGTGGAAATTAAAAATGTCGATGATGAAAAAATTCTTAAAAATTTACAATTAATTACCGCAAAACCGCAAATGTTTGTTTGCAATTTAAAAGAAAATGAACTATCGGGAAACAAGCATTATCAAGTAGTTGAAGAATTTGCTAAAAAAAATAATTTTTTGGTTTTAAAAATTTGTGCTCAAATCGAAGCTGATATTGCAAGTCTAGAAAATGATGATGAGAAAAAAGAATTTCTTGAGCAAATCGGATTGAAAGAAACTGGTTTGTCGCAAATAATTAAAAGTTCTTATCGCTTACTTGATTTGATTTCATTTTTTACGGTTGGACCAAAAGAATGTCATGCTTGGACAGTTAAAAAAGGTTCATCTGCACCAAAATCTGCTGGAGCAATTCATAGCGATTTTGAAAAAGGATTTATTCGTGCTGAAACTATTGCTTATCAAGATTATATCAATTTTAACGGTGAAGAAGGAGCGAAAAATGCAGGTAAATTAAGGCTTGAAGGTAAGGATTACATCACTGCAGATGGCGATGTATTTCATTTCCGATTTAATAATTAATTTTTTAAATTAATTTAAAAAATTAAAAAATAATTACCGAAATTTTAATTTAATAATTATCGAAATTTTATTTATTTTCAAAAATTTTTAATTATGCCATTAATTATTTTTTCAAACTTAACAGAAAAATTTATTTAATCTTTGAAATTATTTGAAATAGTTATAATTTAACAACAACGACTAACTTTTTTATATTTTTGTAATTGTTGATTTTGGAGAAATTTTTTCTTAGTTAAAAGGTGATTTTGACAATTATTGTGATTAATGAGATAGCTTTTGACATAGATTTGGTAAGCATGATCACCATTGATGAATCGATAAATTTCGTTTAAAAAAAATATTATTTTTTTCATTTTATTTTTTTCATTTGACGATTTATAAAAATATTTCTTTTAGTAAAATTTTTCTTAATAGTTTTTTTATAATAATTCTGATAAATATTTTTCAAAGAATAAAAAATTATTATCCATAAAATTATTAAAAAAAACAAGGCAATTATTGCAACTAATTGTTGATTAAAAATAATTTTATTAGCAATATCAATTTGCTCTAAATCTACAATTAAACCCGAATTAAGCCTTTGTTTCCATAGTTTTGCTGTTGCTAAAAAACCAATCTTACTATCAGTTGAAAATAATTTTAAAATAACTCCGTAGCTAGTATTTAATGCAATAAAAATTAAGGGTAGGGCAGTGATTAAAGAATATCTTTTTTTAATTTTAAATAATAAAACTGTTGCTAAACATAGAGCAATACTTGCTAAAATTTGATTAGATATTCCAAATAATGGCCATAAAATATTTACTCCACCATTGGGATCAATTACTCCCAAATATAAAAAACATCCCCAGCAAAATACCACAAATCCTGAAGAAAAAATTGATGCTAAATTCGATTCATGAAGTTTTTTATCACGAAATTTACAAATATCTTCAAACATGAATCTAGCTACTCTTGTTCCTGCATCTAAAGTTGTTAAAATAAAAATTGCTTCAAACATTATTGCGAAATGATACCACATTGCTAACATTTTTTCACCAAAGGCTGAAGAAAAAATCTTTGCCATTCCAACTGCCAAGGAAGGTGCTCCACCCGTCCTCGACATCAAGCTCGTTTCTCCCATTTGATGAGCTAAATTTTCCATCTCAGAAATGTTTAAATTAAATCCTAAATTTTTAAGAGTTGCAACTGCATCATTACCAAGAGCTATCGCTGAACTATTGATTGCAAAATACACCGCAGGATCTAATACACATGCGGTAATTAATGCCATCATCGCAACAAATCCTTCTAGCAACATGCTTCCATATCCAATCAATGGAATATCTCTTTCATTGGTAATTAATTTTGGAGTTGTTCCCGATGCAACTAGCGAGTGAAATCCTGAGATTGCTCCACATCCAATTGTTATAAAAAGAAATGGAAAAATTTTTCCACTAAAAACTAATCCATCGCCATTAATAAATCTGGTAATTGCAGGCATTTGTAGATCAGGACGAAAAATTAATAAGGCAATTGCCATTAAACTTATTGTTCCAATCTTCAAGAATGAAGAGAGATAATCACGAGGAGCAAGTAATAACCATACGGGTAAAACTGCTGCCATAAATCCGTAAAAAATTATTGAAAATGCAATAAATTTGGGAGATAAATTAAAAATTTTGGCAAGTTGAAAATTATTGTGAATAAATCCTCCACCGTAAACTGCTAAAAGAAATAGAATAATTCCTACTATGCTTGCCTCTAAAACTCCAGATGGTCGAATGTGAAAAAGATAAATTCCTACAATCATCGCAATTGGAATGGTCATTAATACCGTAAAACTTCCCCATGGACTATGAGCAAGAGCTTTAACAATGATTAGACCTAATACTGCAATTAAAATTATTATGATTGCAAAGGTTCCAATTAATGCGCAAAATCCTGCAACTTTGCCAATTTCATCTTCGATCATTTTACCTAATGATTTACCATCTCGACGAAGGGATGCAAAAAGAATAATCATATCCTGAACCGCTCCAGCAAGTACTGAGCCAATTAATATCCATAAAGTTCCAGGAAGATAACCAAATTGAGCTGCAAGAGTTGGACCAATTAATGGACCAGGTCCTGCAATTGCTGCAAAATGATGACCAAAAACAATCCAACGGTTAGTTGGAATATAATCTTTACCATCATTGATTTTGCACGCCGGAGTTTGGGCATTAGGATTTAATCCTAAAACTTTCCAAGCGATCCATGCACTGTAAAATCGATAACCTATTAACATGCAACATATTGTAGCAGTAATAAACCATAATGAGGAAATTTTTTCTCCTCTTGCTAGTGCAATTGCTCCTAGAGAAGATGAGGCAATAATTGCCATTAAAATCCAAAAAAACCATTTTAAAATTTTTTTATTCATGAGTAAAACATTGTTGTTGTATTTTTTATTTTCTTAGAAAAAGATTGGTTTAATTATTTTCTTGTCCATTTCAAAAAACAACAAGATTTTTATCAAATAAATTTAAATTTTCATGACGCAAAAAACTCTCTCAATCCTTGGTGTTATAAAGAAGAAGCTCGATAATTTAGATCTTTCTCATAAAAATAAAAATCTCCATGAGGATTTAACAAGTGAATTTGATTATGAGGTTCCTGCAAAAAAAAGTAACGTAACTTCAGAAATTTCAGGAGATTCAAAAACTGAAAATTCTCAACAATCATCAGCTTCTAACCAGCAAAATTCTCAAAATTTAGATCAGAATAATTCTGCTAATTCTTCAACTAATTCTCAAAATCAATCTCAAGATCCAAATCAATTTGGATTTAATGAATCAGGATCTTCAAAAGCAGAATCTTCAAACAATAATTCTGATAAAAAAAATAATGGAAATTTTGATTTTAATTTAAATTTTGCTAAGGATGAAAAGAATAAGGAATTATCAAGCTCTTCAATTGATTCAAATTCCACTATCCAATCAAATTCTCCTATTGAAGTTAACAAAGAAATTAACAATGATTCAACTAAAAATCCAATATCATTAGATCCATTAGTTGATGGTTCTAAAGGCAATGATTTGTTAGCAAATAAACAAAATTCATTTGATAATAATGGCTTAGAAATTAATGATAAATCTATTATTGAATTTGAAAATATTGTTGAAGAATATGAAGATGAATTAAGTGATGAAGATTTAGATGGAGGAGTTTCTACGAGCTCGATATATAATTTAATCGTTAAGAATTCTCAAAATGCTTTTAATTATCCAGATGAAAAAAATCCTAGCAATTCTGAATTTAATTTACCTCAAGTTCAATCTTCAGTAGAATTTAATCTATCGCAAGTTCAATCTTCAAATCAGGTTTCTAATTCTACGGATTTAAATTTAAATTTTAGTGATGATTTAAGTTTTGCTGATGAAAAATTATTTGGAAATTCACAAGCAAATTTAAGTGAAACTTCTTCTAGTAAAACTTCTTCTAGTGAAGATTTGGGTAAAATTTCCGTTCCAAATTCCAATGAAATTAATAGTCAAATTTCTCCAAAAAATTCTAGTGAAAATTCTAGTGAAATTGTGGCAGAAAATCATCTAAATAATTCTCAAATACCCATTGATAATCTTATATTTCCAAACGAAAATCAACCTGAAAAAAATGATAATATGAAAAGTGAAATGAAATTATTTTCTAGGCTATCTAGCCAATCAAATACTATTCAAGATAGTAATTTTGCAATAAGTAATGAACAAATAAAATTAGCTGAAAAACTCGATAAACCAATTTTTGAAAATTTTAAATCTGAAAATGTTATTAACTCATCAATCAATAAAAATAATTCGCTACAAGATAATCAAAATTCTAATCAAGAAATTGATTTAGAATTTGAAAAAGAATTAATGGGATTTAATGAAAATTTAGCTGAAAATAAAAGTGATAAAAATGATAATTTATTTTCGCAAAATACTCCAACTTCGCAATTGGCTAAAGATGATATTTCGATAAATTTAAATCAATCATTAAATTTTAATCAATCAACCAATTCAAGCCAATATCATTTTGCCAATGATCATGATGATCACATTAAGCAGGTTTTTTCTACTGATAATCCAGTTAATTTTGACAATTCAACTATTGGAAAATCACAAGTAAATCTAGCAGTAAATAAAGAAAATTATCAATATCAATCCTCTTCAACTAACCCATCAAACTCTAATTTGGATTCAAAATTATCTGATGTTAAATCGTCAATTTTAGATCAACAATTCGACTATAATCATGATAATCTTGATATTGCTAGTGAGAAAATTTTTGGTCAAAAAAATGATTTAAATAATGATTTTAAAAATACTCATTCATTTGATGAAGACCATCATTTTGAAGATAATGCAAATAAAAATATCAATGAACAGCAATTAAATCATTTTGAAGAAAATAATAAGTTGGATAATAAAATTACTTCTAGTACTTCTAGTCAATATCAATCTCCAACTCAATATCTTCAGCAAAATCAATATCAATCATCAAATTCTCGAGTACTTCTTCAAGATGATGTGATAATGCAATCTAGCAATTCAATTCAAAAGCTTCTTGATGCCAAATCGATGATGACAGGAATTTCTAATTTTATGAAAACCCCATATCCTATTGAAATTGCAGTGCAATTAATGGAACCAAAATTGGAGAAATGGATGAATGAAAATCTTGCTCAAATCGTTGAAAAAATTGTCAAAGAAGAGATTTCAAAAATTATTCCTAAGTAATAATTATTATTTATTTTAGTAGAAATAGTTAATAATAGTTAAAATCAAATATTAGTTATTATAAACTAAAACTAGCTAAATTCACTTAATGATTTGTCAATTATTTCTAATGCTTCAATAATATTTTCTTTGGTGGATATTAGGGGAGGTAAAATCCTGATAACATTGTCAGATGCTGGAACAGTTAGCAATTTATGATCAATAAATTTTTGGACAATTTTTGCATGTTCAATTTTATCATTAATTTTAATTCCAATCATAAATCCAACTCCACGAACTTCAGTAATAATATCACTAAATTTATTTTGTAGTTTTTTTAATTCACTAATAAAAAAATCACCGTTAATTTTTACTTGATCTAAAAAACCATTTTCTAAAATAACATCAATCACGGAATTTGCCACAGACATAGCCAATGGATTTCCTCCATAAGTTGTTCCATGGACTCCGTAAGTCATTCCTTGAGATGCATCTTTTGAAGCTAAACATGCTCCTAAAGGAAAACCTCCACCGATCCCCTTGGCAGTTGAGATGATATCAGGTTTAACTTGATAATAATCATAAGCGAAAAGATGTCCAGTTCTTCCATTTCCACACTGAACTTCATCAAAAGCAAGCAGGATTTTATGTTCATTGCAAACTTTTCTTAATTGTAAAATAAATTCTTTATCAGCTACTCGAATTCCTTCTTCTCCTTGGATTGGTTCAATTAAAATTCCTGCAGTTTCTTGAGTAATAGCTTTTTTTACTGCTTCGATATTGCCGAATTCCACATTATCAAATCCTTCAAGAGCAGGTAAAAAACCTTCGAGATATTTCTGTTTTGCTGATGCAGAAATTGTAGCAATAGTTCTTCCGTGAAATGCTCCTTGAAAGGTTATTATCCGATAGTTTTTTTGTTGTTTAATATAAAAATATCTCCTAATCATTTTGATTGCACATTCAATTGCTTCAGCTCCTGAATTGCAAAAAAATACATGGTCAAAAATTTTTGATGCATTGATGATTTTATCAGCGTAAGAATTTAGTTCGTTAGTGGTGAAGATGTTAGAAACATGCCATAATTTATTGGCTTGATTAGTAATTGCTTCTACCATTTTGGGATGACAATGACCCAAGCAATTCACTGCAATGCCAGATGAAAAATCTAAAAATTTTTCATTTTTATTATTGAATAAATAAACGCCCTTACCATTGATAAAATTCAAATCGAATCTTTTATGAACTGGAAGAAGTTTATGTGAAGTTATCATTGTTAATAATATTTTTTAATGTAATTTTTCTTGCATAATTTATGTTAAAAAACATCATTAGCAAAATTATTTTACATTATAAAATTTAATATTTAAGATCTTTTTTGTGATTATTGATTCATTTGAAAATAAAGAAAAAATTTTGCTTTCTTTCCTAGAAAATTCTAAGTTAGAAGGCTGGAATAATGATTGCCTAATTCATAGTTTTAGACTTTGTGAAATTGATGAAAAATATTTAACAATTTTATTTCCCGAAGGAATATTAAGTCTTGTTGATTTTCAAGTTGATTACTTCAATGATAAGGCATTAGCAGAGATTGCAAAAATTGAAAATTTTCATCAACTTAAACTTAGAGATAAAATTAAGCAGATGGTTTATTTGCGATTTTATGTTGAAATAAATCATCAATTAGCATTAAAAAGATCGATAAATTATTTTATCAATTACCAAAATTTTACTCAAGTAAATATTGGTTTTAGACCAATAAATACCGCAATAAAATCATGTTATAAAATTGCTGATAAACTTTGGTATTCATCAAATGATTCTTCAATTGATTTTAATTTTTATAGCAAAAGAATTATTTTATCAAAAATTTTATTGAGATGTTTTTTTACATTTGTTAATGATGATCAAGAATTGACCAAAACTAAAAAATTATTAGATATTGAAATTCAACGAGTTATGTCATTTGGAAAATTTAAACATCAATTTTCCAAAAATTGTCATCAAATTAAAAATCAATTTGAAAAAATCTTATTTGATTATGATGATAATTGTGATAAATTAAAAATTAAAAACCCTAAGGAAGTCCTTAAATCGCTTCCATTCATTCGTTTATTTAAATTTTAAAATATGCTTAATCAATTTAATGTGGTAGATTTAATTTTTATAATTTTTTCTTTAATCTTTGTTGCAACTGCATTATTTCGAGGATTGATTAAAGAAGTTTTTGCTTTTTGCAATTGGGTAATTGCCTTTACTTTATCATATTTCTTAGCACCATATCTCGCCGAATTTTTAAAGAATCATGTTAAAAGTAAAATTGCTGTAGATTTATCAGCAAGAGGAATAATTTTTTTAATAGTTTTCATAACAATTGCCATATCAACTTCGGGTTTATCAAAATCACTTCGTGATGCTACTCCAAGAGCATTGGATCGTTCAATGGGATTTGTTTTTGCAATTTTTAAAACTTTAATTATCTTTGGTTGTGTTTACTCAATTTATGCTAACATGTATGGATTTTTACTAGGAAATAAATTACAAAGTAAAGAAGATATCGAAGATCCTAAAATTTTAACTGAAGCAAAAACCTATAACACTATCAAGACTTGGGGACATTTTGTTGATCCTGTTGTTAAATTATTTTTCGATGCAATTTCCAAAAATATTGAATTTGCAATTTCCAAATCTATGGAATTTGAAGATAAAATGAATCAACAAAATATTGATAAATCACTTAATGAAAATCAATTAAAAGAGCAAGAAAATCTAATGATTAATCCTCAAGATTTAGACAATAAAATCAAGCAATTGGAAGGTCAAACTGATCCTACAATTGATCGAAAAGATCAAGATAAAATGAATCAATTAATCGATAAAATAGAAAAAAAATAATTAATTTATATTCTTGCAAAAACTTTTTTTAACTGACATTATCTTCAAAATAATTTTAT
>CAMCSJ010000040.1 GCA_945878005.1 Rickettsia typhi
CCGCCACCTGCATCGAAAATCTTAGCATTAGTTTGAATTAATTTATTATCAACTTTGGCTTGAGATTGACCTTGAGCTTGGGCTTGAATTCCAATATTTTGCTGAGTTGCTGGTAACGAAGTTTCAGCATTACCAAATGAAGTAACTGGGGTCCATCCATCAGCAGATTTCCTAGTTCCTTCGCTACTTGGTCTCGTTGCCCTAATAACCCAAGCAACTTCTTGAGAAACGCCTCTCCGATTAATTTCTCGATTTTGTGAACCATCAAGTCCAAATTGACCTTGAATTGGCGATCGTGATAAATCAAATCTAACTCTTCTACCGCCACTTCCAGCTTCTGAAGATGAATTTGATCCAGAGCTTCCTCCTAGTATAACAGATATAGCTGGAGTTTTCATAATTTCACCACCAACTTTAAGGCCAGCTCCACCAAATTTTAAATTACCACCTACTTGACCAAGCGAAGGGACTTGAGCTCCTACTTGTGAAATCCTAACGCGAGAGCTTAAATTAACTGGCGATTTACTTCCTGGATAATATTGATCCGACCTTGCTTGTCCTTGTTGCGATGATAATGCTGAAGCTGAAGTGCTTTGGCCAGCTGAACCTAGGCCAGTTGAGCCTTGACCATCTGAGACTTGGAATCTTACTTGTGATCCAGCAAGAGATCTGCTACGCAAAGCTCCTCTTCCAAATGGTCCTTGTTTTTTTAATATTCCATTGGCTCTACCAGATCTTAAAGAATTTGGACTTCTTACAGAAGGTGATCCCGCAGAAGATTCACCATCAGAGGAATTTTGCGCCGATTCATCATCAGCTTGGACTCTATCATCATCCAAATCTGGCGAATTTGATTCTCGAATTTCGTCATCATCCATTCCACCTTGAGGTCCATCAGCTCTAGGAGCAGTTCCTGCTCCACCTTGAGGTCGAATAGCTCCAGCTAATGCTCCAGCTCGAGGTCGAATAGCTTCAGCTAATGCTCCAACTTGAGTTCCACCAGCTCTAGGAGCAGTTCCTGCTCCAGCTTGAGTTTGATTAGCTTCAGCTCCAATAGCTCTTGCCCCATCTGATCTAGCGGTGAAATCTCCACCACCCTGAGCTCCAACCCCTCGAGCTCCAGCACCTGATTTATCGGTGAAATCTTCACCTCCTCGAGCTCCGCCACCTTGAGCTCCCCCACCCGATCTAGCAGTGAAATCTTCACCTCCTCGAGCTACAACACCCGCTTTATCTCCTGCTGGTGGAGGAGCTGGTGGAGGAGCTGGTGGAGGAGCTGGTGGAGGAGCTGGTGGAGAATTTGGTGGAGCTGGTGGAGTAACTGCTGAGCTTGCTCCAGCACCTGCACCGCCACCACCTGCACCAGCTCTAGCATTTGATTTATCATTTTCTTGGGATCTGCCATTAGCAAGAGCTACCGCACCTCTTGCCAATGAAATTCCTCCTCTAGCAATAGTTGGAGCATGTTTTGCAATTGCTCGCATCCCTCTTTTTTGAATTCCCCTCATCAAATCATTCATGCCTTTTACCATTCGACTAGTTTTAACATTCCAATTAGAATTGACATCCGATCCACCAACTAATTTAGATGAAAAGAAAGTTAATGTATCGATAAAATTTAAAAATATAAACATGATCAAGCCAGCTTTAGCAATGGTTTCGATCTTTTCTTTATTTAAATTGGTTAATACTGGAAATCCTATTCCAATCGCATCAAAACCTGATAATTTTCCAAATTTTGACATGTTAAAAATACAATAAATACTGTCATTAGAGGCATTATTAACAGAGCAATCCACAGTTTTTTCAGCGATAAAACCAAAATTATCAATGGCATTTTGACTATCAATCTCAGTCATCCCTTGATATCTTTTATCTTTTTCAATTTTTACTGAAACTCCATTATAATTGGCACTTCCGATTAAAACATAATCAATAACCGTTAATAAAATTGAAATATAAATAAATAAAATCACCGGTTGAAGCGCATATCCCAGTAATTGCTTCCACCAATTTTCAAAAGTTTTCTTAGTCCTTTCAAACATTACCATCGTTATGGTAATTGGTGAAATAAAAAGTAAAATTATAATCGCTGAAGTTGAAATTAAGAAAATATGCATTGCCCTGATTGCAATTGATAATAGCATAAATCCAAAGACAAAGGTTGCGACAAAAAATATCACCCCAAGTGCGCTACTAAAGAATCCCGCAACGATTATTAAAAAAATATTTGGCACTGAAATATTGGCTCCAAAACCAAGTGCTCGAATAATTTTACAATCAAGAGTATCCCAAATTCTTAGATATTCCTTTCCTGGTGGATATGCTTGAACGCTATAATCTCTATCGCCAATTGAGTTGTAATTATAACGAGGAAAGTGACAGCCATCAATTTTTGCAGGATTTCCATCATAAATATTTGGTCGAAAAGTAATTTCAGACATAATTGAGGAAGTGTTTAGCACTGCATTTGCAAAGCTTAATTGCCATCCATCTCCCAAAGCAAAATACATCACTAATCCAAATTTAAGGATGTAGGTCATAATCACTTTTTTCTCAAGATGAGCTTTGGGAACGGCAAGAAGAGTTGAGATTCCAACCATCATCAATGAAATCGTTAAAATCATTTTTAAAATTAAACGATAATTATCTTGAATTTTTTTGAAAAAAGATTGATCTTGCGGAAGATCTGTTCCTGCTTTGTATAAAATATTTGCTTCACCTCCGCAATCTGACTTTGAATTAAAAGCAGGATCTCTGCAAATATTTCTTCCTGCTTTATTAAGAAAAACATTTTCCATAGTTTCTTTGAAGCATTGAACTAAAGGAGCGGTGAAATGTCGAGTAGATATTGGTAATTGACCTGCATTATATTGGAAAGTATTTTGTGAATCTCCTTTCATATCATAGCAAGCACTGGAAATAAAATTTCCAGAAAATTCTGAGCTTCTAATATTTGGTTGCAATGGTGCTTTCCAGCAATGGCTAAGATGTTGACAAAAATTTAGTTTAACATCGGTATATTCGGGATGATCATCATATTTTGCAATTTCTGTTCCTCCAGCTACCGCTTGGTTGTAAGGACATACTGAATATGATTTTGCACAGAGATAATTTGCACTTCTTTTTCCATAATAAACTTCAAAAGTTACCCCATTAATATCGCATTTAGAATTATTTTCACAAAATTTATAAGATGAATTATTAAGATTACTTTCTCTCATCTCAACACACAAAACATCTTGACTGCGATTAACACAGCAATCATAAGCATTTTGAGATGCTTGACCAGTTGGATCGCTTGAAGTTTTTTGCAAAAAACGATAGCAAGCAAAATTAGGAGCTGAACCTTCTCCCGAACCAGAAAAATAATATCTCTGTTTTGGTGAATCATATCCCAAAATTTTCATTCTATCACTTGAATTCCATGGATTAGTACAGGCATTTGAACCATTATCTTCATATTCCATTCCTCCAAAAACATATTCACGATAGGCTTTATTGGAAACTTCTTTAGCAGAGCTTGTTGCACAACCAGTTCTAGCCCGAACAATCCCTTCATCTCTAATTTCTTGATCGCTTTTTTCTGAATAAGTACTGTGAGAATTTGGAATAAAAACATTTTCAATACATTTGCGATATGGACCTTTATCAACTTCCCACTTCTTACCTCTTCTCATTTCTTCAGTTCCCGAAAAGGTTTCTTTTTTCCAACCCTTCCAATCATGTCCACATATTTGTGAATCTTCAAAAAAATCTTTAGCAACTGCAAAAATAATTGCTAATTCAACCACTGCAGCAGCGAGAATTACCGCATAACTAGCTGCAGCCCCGCAACATGGACCAACCGTAGCACATGTTGCACCCGTCGTAGCACATTGAGCTATTGATGCAACGCATAAATTAGCAAGTAATATTTGATTTATTAAATTTTGAGGTCCAATTCCTGGAATTGCTGTTCCAGCACTTAATGCCGATGAAAGTCCAGTAGCTGCACAAGCGATACGCCCATAAATTCCTGCAGCAACAAGAAGTGCAACATGAACCGATACAAAAACCATACAATATTGATTTCCTGGAAGTGGAAATAATTCCCATTCAATATCGCGGTTTAAAGGTAACATTGCTGAAAATGAGATTGTTCCAACTTCACATTTATTGAGAACATTATCGAAATTAACAATATAGCAAGGATCAGCTGGTCTAGATTGAGAAGGATCAGTTGGAACATCGCATCCATTAACATTATCTCTCACTCCTTCATAGGCTAATGCGTAAGTTGGAAAAACAACATTGCAAAAAATAAAAATTAGACAGATCAATAAACCGATAAACTTGTTAATTAATCGCTTTTTAAACATCGAAGATATTGATAATTTGATTAATAAATTGGCTATTAGTTTTTAAAGAATTTCGATTTACCACCAAATATGAACTAACATCAAAAATTTTTTTTATTTCAATCATATTATTTTCTTGCAAAGTTTTTCCACTACTTACTAGATCCAAAATATAATCACAAAGTTGTAATTTAGGTGCTATTTCTATAGCTCCGTTAAGTTTTATTATTTCAGTTTGAATTCCTAAATTAGCAAAATAATTATTAGCGATATTGGGATATTTTGTAGCAATTCTTAGATGAGATTTTTGATGCCAATCATTTTCATAATTGTTAATTTTGTCAATTTGCGAAGCAATACTCAATCGACATTTTCCAATATTTAAATCAAGAATTGGTAAAATTTCTTGCGAAGAAAATTCTTTTAAAACATCTAATCCACAAATCCCTAAACTTGCTCCTCCAAATTTTACAAAAGTTGCAACATCAAAACTTCTAACCTTAACAACCTCTAAGAACGAAAAGTTAGTGGTAAAAACTAATTTTCGCGAATTATCGTCATAAAAATCTGCCTCGATTTTTAATGAAATCTTGTTAAATAACGGAATCAAATCTTGCAAAATTCTTCCCTTAGGAATTGCAAGGATAATTTTTTTCATAATAAATAATAATTTTGTTCATTTTAAATAACTTAAAATAATTATTTTATAATTAATTAGAAGTTTTTATAATATCTTATAAGCAAACCCTGTGAACTTTGTGTTTGAACATTATCATTCAAAAAGGCATTGCGATTATGTCGATAACCTATTTGAATTGTAAGCTTATCAAAATAATTGGTTTTATTAAATTCATATCCAAGCGATATTTCACTTAAATTTTGATTAAAACCAAACTCGTTAAAATTGCGATCTTTTAAACGAGTATTTCCCAATAATAAGCTCCAATTTTTTTGATAACGCAATATTGAATTTATTGTCAAATAACTTCTTAGACGATCTGAATCACCCATGAAATTATTAATCTTAACATATTCTACTAAGTTATCTAAATCAAATTTATCACTCAAAGGATATTTATAATTTATGCCAAAAGCAAAAGATTTTTGATCGGCAATTTTAAAGGGATTCACTTGACTATCTTTACCATTTACCGCAAGGTTTAAATAAGAAAAATGATAATTTAATTTTTCATTTTTTGCAAAATCAAAATTAACATCAAGGGATAAATTATAAGATTTTAAAGATCGAGTATCTCCCGGAATTGCAAAAGATTTGCTATTGGAATGTTTGTTAGAAAATAATGCATTATCAAGATTTTTTCGATCATTGGTAAATAAACTAAATCCAAGATTATATTGACCAGTTTTTTTATCATCTCCCAATTGCAAAACATTGGCTATTCCTAATTTTTCAACTTGCTTATATGTTTCGGCAAGCGAATGAATCCATAATCCGCGATCCCATCTCCAAGCACTTCCGAAACCTAAATTGAATTTTCCTAAAATAAAATTATTGCCAATTTTTCGGTTTTTATTTTCTTGATGATAACGAAAATTTAATTCTTCGGCAAATAATCCAACATCTCTAAAATATCGATCCCTACCATTGTTATTATTAACTAAATTTTGAGATAAAGGGTTTAAATTTTTAACATCTTGAAGTTTCAAATAAGAATTAAAGGAAATATTTTTATTAAGATAAATATTATTAAAAAATCTTATTTTTCCAGAAATATTATTAAACTCATCATTAGCTTGAGAAGTTTTAAAATTTCGATTTAAATCACCATCAATT
This sequence comes from Rickettsia typhi, assembly GCA_945878005.1. GTDB lineage: Bacteria > Pseudomonadota > Alphaproteobacteria > Rickettsiales > UBA1997 > CAILUF01. The sequence continues at coordinate 6,136 of CAMCSJ010000040.1, forward strand.
ATAATTCTACTGGCAATGTTTGGTTTAAATTTTTCAATAAAATTTTTATTTTCCCCCTCAACAATATCACGATAAATCCCTAAATTATTATGATAGGTTTGAGCCATTAAAACCTTTGGTGAAAGGGTAAATATCAAAAAAAATAAATAAATTTTTGGTTGCAACATTATAAAATTTAAAATTAAAATTACTTGGAAAAAATTATTAACAACTCAAAATAATTGCCTAAAATAATTGCTTAGATAATTGCCTTGATGAATTCAATATCCTTTAATTTAGAATATATTCCAAATTTATTTTATTAAATCAATTAATAATTTATACATTTTTTTTAAATAAACTAATTTTTATGATCGATATATTTTTAATTGCTGGAAGTTTTGCTTTAGGATTTTTTTTTGAAAGTATTTTTGGCTTTGGTGGAGGGTTAATCGCCTATTCAATTTTAGGTTTTTTTATTGATTTTAAATTAGCAATTCTTGCAGGATTTTATGTTGGAACCCTTTCTTCGCTTTATATCGCTTTTACTAGTTATAAAAATATCGAATTTAAAATATTTAAAAAATTAATCTTAATTTCGTTAATTGGAGCGAGTTTAGGATCATATTTTTTTAGCAATTTTCCGGTTAAAATTATTGCACCAGTTTTTGGATTATTGCTAATTTTTATTGGAATAAAAACTTTATTTTTTGATAAAAAAAATTCCGATAATAATCAAATTTTAATTTCCAAAAAAAGTCAATTTATCAAATTTAAATTATTGATGATTGCTTCCTTAGCCCAAGGTGCATTTGGTACGGGTGGACCATTTGTCGTAAATGCTTTAAAAAAAGATTTTAAAAATAAATCAACTTTACGAGCAACTATGTCATTATTTTTTTTATTTTGTAATCTCTTAAGATTTCCTCAATTAATCATTTCAAAAGATTTTAATCTTGATTTACTTGGTAAAATATGGTGGATTATTATTCCCGTATATTTAGCAATTTTTTTGGGATATAAGGTTCATTTAAAAATTAACGAAAATTATTTTAAAAAAGGTATTGGAATTATAACTTTAATCGCAGGTTTTAAATTCTTACTAACTTAATTTAATTAAAAAATTAGTTAATTTTATTATATATAAAATTAAAATCTTGCGTTAAAAAAAACCAAACTTATAATTTTAAAAACAAATAAATTTATGAGAAAACTAATTTCAACTATAATCTGCGTTACCTTAATTTTCGGGCTTAATTCACTTAAAATCAATAAAGGTGAAAACCCAAAAACTGTTAAAAATTTTAGCGAATCTAAATCAAAAAATCACTTAAAAAGCAATTCTGATTCACAACTTTCAAATAATGAGAATCAAAAAAATTCACAAGAAATTGCTTTAAAAATTCTTCCCAAAAACATTTCTAAAAAATTTAATTCCAATAAATTATTTTTTGATTTCAAAGAAAATAATGAAGCCAAAACTGCTGATAATGAAAACCCCAATGAAAATGAAAAAGAAGATAATCAATTCACTCTTCTTAATAATCAAAATCCCAATATTACTATTTTAAAATTAAGTAAAAATCATTTACAACAAAATCACCAATATCTCTTCTATACTACAGTTCCAACCTCTCCTCCTAATTGTTAAATTAAATCATTTTGGTTTTTTATTGTTTAAAGTTATTAGTCAATAACTTAAATATTATAAAATAACTATGTTTAGTAATAAATAAATTTTAATTTAACATTTAATTAATTATGAAAAAAATAATTGAAAATTTACGATATGATTTACCTGCAAGTATCGTAGTTTTTTTAGTTGCACTTCCTTTATGTTTAGGGATTGCAATGGCATCTGGAGCACCATTATTTTCAGGAATTATCGCAGGAATAATTGGTGGAATCGTAGTAGGAATCGCTAGTGGATCTCGATTAGGAGTTAGTGGACCAGCAGCAGGTTTAGCAGTAATTGTCTTAAACGGAATTGAACAAATTGGTTCTTACGAAAATTTCTTGGTTGCGGTAATCCTTGCTGGAATTCTTCAAATCATCATGGGAAGCTTAAAGCTTGGATCAATTGCTTATTATTTTCCATCCTCAGTAATTAAAGGCTTGCTATGTGCAATTGGAATAATCATCTGCTTAAAACAATTGCCTCACGCTCTTGGCTATGATGCAAATTTCGCTGATGATTATAAAGGATTTTTTGAACAAGGTGCTTTTAATATTGCAAAGGAAACACTTAATAGCCTAACTCCCAACGCAATAATTATCTCGATTTTATCACTTACTTTAATTGCAATTTGGGATAAAATTTTATCTCCCAAATTCATTTTTTGTAAAGCAATCCCCTCGCCTCTTTTGGTAATTTTGCTGGGAATAATTTTGAGTTCTTTTGTTGAAATTAAAGATCATCAAATTGTCCAATTGCCAATTCCCCATGATTCAATAGAGTTTTTCTCTCAATTTACTTTTCCTAATTTTGAAATTTTACGCAATCCCCAAATTTATATTTTAGCAATTGTTATCGCAATAATTGCCAGCATTGAAACCCTTCTTTGCGTTGAAGCAACCGATAAAATTGATCCCCAAAAAAATATCACTCCAACCAATCGCGAACTTAAAGCTCAAGGTCTGGGAAATTTAATTTCGGGATTAATTGGTGGATTGCCAATCACACAAGTGATTGTAAGAAGTAGTGCTAATATCTCCTTCAATGCCAAAACCAAATTATCAGCAATTTTACATGGATTTTTCTTGTTAATTTGCGTAATTTCAATTCCTAATATTTTAAATATGATTCCTTTGGCAAGCCTTGCCTGCGTTTTGTTGGTAGTTGGTTATAAATTAATTAATCCTAAGTTAATTTATAAAACTTTTAAACTTGGAAATGAACAATTTATTCCTTTTTTAATTACCATAATTTGCATCGTAATTTTTGATTTATTAAAAGGAGTTATGATTGGAATGCTTGTTTCCCTTGGCTTTATCTTATTTCATAATTTTCGTAATGCTTATGAAAAAATTACCGAAAGCGAAAATAAACAACATGATCATGTTATTAAACTAGCACAGGAAGTTTCTTTTTTAAATAAAGGAGCAATTATTGATCTCTTAAAAAATCTTCCCAATGATTGCTCAGTAATCATTGATGCAAGCGATTCTAAGGTTATTGATTATGACATTTACGAAATCATTAAAGACTTTAAATTAAATGCCAAAACTAGAAATATTAATCTTCAACTAAAAGGAATAAATTCCAATAAAATATAATAAAATAATTAAATAAAATAATTTATGACAACTCTTACCAAAGAAATGAGAAATTCTCTAACTCCTCAAAAAGCCTCATTAATGCTTAAAGAAGGTAATCAAAGATTCGTTAATAATCTTAAAATTAATCGTAATCTTTTAAGTCAAATCAACGAAACTTCTGAAGGTCAATATCCTTTTGCCTTTATCCTTAGCTGTATTGATTCTAGAACCTCTGCTGAATTAATTTTTGACCAAGGTTTAGGCGATATTTTTTCTTGCCGAATTGCTGGGAATATTCTTAATGAAGATATTTTAGGAAGCATGGAATTTGCTTGCAAAGTAGCTGGAGCAAAATTGGTTATGGTTTTAGGCCATACTGAATGCGGTGCAATCAAAGGAGCATGCGATCATGTTGAAATGGGTAATCTCACCAAACTACTCAAAAAAATTAAACCTGCGGTTAAAATTACTTCCAAAAAAAAGGATCATAGTCACGACAAATTTGTTAATTTTACCGATCAAGTTTCTGAACAAAATGTTTTAGAAGTAATGAAAAAAATCCCTAAAAAAAGTCGAATTATTCGCGATTTAATTAAACAAAAGAAAATTATTTTAGTTGGTGGAATGTATAATGTAAGCAATGGAATTGTTGAGTTTTATTAGAAATTTATAGGCTTGAGGACCTTTTTGCCCTAAAAAGCCTAAACTCCTTGAGTAACCATTTATTTTTCTAAAAAAGCCTCTTGCAAATACTCAAATTTTTTTTTAAAATTAGAAAACTTAATATTTTTTTGCTAGAATTTAGTTAATTTATAACTTAACATAATAAATTACTATTCAACATTTTTAGTTAAAATATCTTACTTATTATTGAGAGTTATAAATTTTAAATAAATTTAATATGCGTTATTTAGCACTTACCAAACAAGATCGTCAAGAAATGCTCGATGCGATTGGCGTCAAAACCGTTGATGATCTTTACGATGCAGTTCCCAATCAATTTCTGCTAAAAAAATCAATTGCAAATTTACCAAATCATCAAGGCGAAATTGAAGTTGAAAAAATCATGCAGGAATTTGCTAAAAAAAATCGCCCCGCTTCCGCAGGATCTTTTTTCCTAGGTGCTGGATGCTACAAACATCATATTCCATCTGCGGTTGATCATTTAATCCAAAGATCAGAATTTTTAACTTCTTACACACCTTATCAACCCGAAATTTCTCAAGGAACTTTAGGGGTAATTTTTCAATTTCAATCAATCATTTCTTTGCTAACTGGCATGCAAGTTGCTAATGCGTCAATGTATGATGGCGCAACTTCCTTAGCGGAAAGTTGTTTGATGGCTCTTCGCATTAAATCGGGTAAAAAAAATATTGCCAAATTTAACGATATTCATCCCGATTATCTCGATGTTTGTAAAACTTTTCTCGATTTAAATTCCGCAAAATTGCAAGATAAAATTGACGAAAATTGCGCTGGAGTTATCGTTCAATATCCAGATTTTTACGGCAATATTCCAAATCTCAATGAGGTTCGAAAAAAATGCGATGAAGCTCAAGCATTGATGATTGTTGTGGTGAGCGAAGTTTTATCGCTTGGATTATTACAAGCTCCTTCGCAAGCTGATATCGTAGTTGGTGAAGCTTCATCCTTGGGAGTTGGTTTAAATTTTGGTGGTCCACTTTTAGGATTTTTTGCTTGCAAAAAAGAATTTGTTCGCCAAATGCCAGGGCGTATTTGCGGAGCAACGCTTGATGCTGATAATAAAGCTGGTTATGTTTTAACACTTAATGCTCGTGAACAACATATTCGTCGTGATAAAGCAACTTCCAACATCTGCTCAAATCAAGGTTTATGCGCTACGGCATTCACCATTCACACTTCACTTTTAGGAGAAATTGGCTATAAAAAATTAGCTTTAATCAATCACCAGAAAGCTTGTGAAGCTTACGAAATCCTTAGTAAAATCAAAGGTGTCAAAATTTTAAACGAAAATTTCTTCAATGAATTTACCATCGAATTTTCTAAAAATGCTCACGAAATAAATCAAAAACTTTTAGCGAAAAATATCATTGGTGGATATTGCGTTGATAACAAAATGATCCTTGCCTTTACTGAATTAACTAGCGAAGAAGATATTAAAAATTTAGCAAAAAATTTGGGCGAAATTTTGGGGTAAATTTATGGGGAAAATAATCACATTTTTCAATCATAAGGGTGGAGTTGGCAAAACAACTTTAGTGCATAATTTAGGCTTTATTCTTGCCGATAAAGGATGTAAGGTTTTGTTGATCGATGGCGATCCGCAAATGAATCTAACTTCAGCAATTTATGGGCTTTCAACTTCAGTTGAATATTCCACCGCACAAGAATCAAAATGGAGTCAAAATATTGAGAAATATATTTCCTTCGCCGAATATATCGACATTGAACTTAAAGGTTCAAAATGTGATAAAAAAATTTACCAAACTCAATCAAAAATTAATCCCAAAGGTTTTGTGGAATTAATTTCTGGCTCAATAAATTTATCAAATATTGAAGCTGATTTATTTGGCATTATCAAAAATAAAAATGAATTTACCAATGATATTCCCAACCGCTTTGAAAAAGCTATTACCAAACAAAAAAATAATTACGATTTTATTTTAATTGATACCTCGCCTAGCGCTTCTAGTATAATCAATGGAATGATTATGATGCTTAGCGATTATTTTATCACTCCCGTTTCGCCAACTTTTTTTTCATTGCAAGCTATTGATAATTTGAGTTCAATTTTTCAAAATTGGATTAAACTTTTGGGCGATTATCAAACTACGCAAAGCTTTCGTGGCTTAACTTTTCAGCCAAAATTTTTAGGTTTAGTGGTGCAAATGGCAAAAAGATTTAATGGCAAAAATATCAATTACAAAACTTCATTTTCTAAGTCAGCCGAAAAATGGATTGAAGATGTTAATAGCAGTGTTAAAAAATTTCAACAATTCG
>CAMCSJ010000041.1 GCA_945878005.1 Rickettsia typhi
TTATTTGCACCTGCGGTAATTAAAAATTCTTGAACATCATTCCAGTTTTTTGGATCTTTTTTTGCTTCTTTTGCCAGTGCTTGCGCCTTTGCAACGCGTCCTTGTCCAATATTATAAGCAGCAATTGTGAAAATTTCTCTTGTTTCAGCATCACTAATTCCAATTGTAGAAATGTTTTTACCTAATGTTGTTTTTTTACTAAAATAAGTGTCTAATTTTTTTAATTGCTTTGCCGCACCAATTGAGGCTTCATCAATATCAAAGCGTTGATCATTTTTAGGATTGGTGATTAATCCCTGTTCATTTGCGGAGGCTTTTTTTTTGTTGAAAATGCCCAGCAGGTTTAGCTGTTCCTTTAGGAGATTTATTTACATAACGATCATCGCCAAAGCTAGATTCTCTTCCATAAATCGCCTCAAGGGTGTTTACGCTTAAATTATCTTTATCATTAAAAACTTTTGAGGCTTTCTCTAAAGCTTTAACCTGATCAGGTTTGCGATTCTCAATCCACTCATCTACATCCTTATTTGCCATAATTTTTATATTTTAAATTAAATCCAATATTTTTTCTTAAATCTTTTCAAGTAAGAATTAAAGCTTTTTCTTTGACTATAAAGTAAATCAAATTTTTTTATTCTACAAAGTTTATAACCATTTTTCGTTTTTGATAAAATAATATCCAAATTTTCTAAATGTTTAGGATTAATGCTAATAGTCATCCCATAAGCATCTTTCCCGCATTCTGCATAAACTTTATAAAATTTCAAATGTGTAGTTATAAATTTTTCTTTAAATAAATAAATAATTTCTTTAAAATCTTCAACTTCTTTTTGATTTTTTTTAATTGATAAATCAAGATTTGAATAATAATCAAGAATCTCTCTAACTCTTTGCAGAATGCCGGTTGCGTAAACTTCTTTAATATTAGAAATTTGCGTCATATTGTCAGAATCGTTAAGATTATAATCACGATTTTTACAAGAAAATAACGAAAGAAGAATTAAAAAAAATGAGAAATATTTTGAGAAAAACATGGCGTGGTTAGTTGATGTTGTTGCTTTGTAATAAGCTTGTAATTGGCTTATATATAAATTGTTAGTTTAAATTATAAATAGTTTACTTTTAATTTATAATTAATTTACATTATAAATATTTTATTAATTACTAAAATTATTTTCAAGAATTTTTTTAAAATAATTTGAGATTTTTTTGGAAATTTTTTTAGCTTAAAACTGAAATCAAGAAATTGACATTTTTGTAAAAATTTTTCTTTCCAGTTTTTTAGATGTTGCTACATCCACTGAATCTCTAGTCTTTCGACCCCCTCACGGCTCCTTAAGCCTTTACTACCGTAAAGGCTTGTTCGCCTGCTCTCCCGCAAGGGGAGAGCGATAGATCGAGAGCTTTGAGACTATTGCATGAAATTTGTAGGTATGTAATCCCCATCCATCCCTTCATTATTAAAAAAACCTGTAAAACACTCGGGCTCATCACTCACCCCTTGCGGGTGAGTGATGAGCTCGTTAGTTTGAGGAGGTTTTTACTAAATGTGGTAATGTAAGTCCTCTAGGGGTGAGTGATTAGCAGTAGAGCGTTGAAAATATTTTACAAAATTTTAAAGTAAGATTATTTGTATCTTTCAATCGCTTCGCTGATAATTTTTTTGGCAGATTTTGCGTCCTCAAAGCCTTTGATCTTAACCCATTTGCCTTTTTCTAGATCTTTGTAATGCTCAAAAAAATGTTTGATTTTATTAAGAAATGCTTCGGGAACTTCAGTAATATCATCAATTTTTTCATAAACTGAATTTAATTTTTTGGCTGGAACTGCGAGGATTTTTTCATCCATTCCTTTTTCATCTTCCATGATTAAAACTCCAATTGGTTTAACTGCAATTACTGCATTTGGAATAATTGGATAATCGCTAATAACTAAAACATCCGCAGGATCTCCATCTAGCGAGAGAGTATGAGGAATAAAGCCGTAATTGCATGGATAATACATTGGCGTTGCGATGAAACGATCAACAAAAATTGCTCCGCTTTCCTTATCCATTTCATATTTTACGGGATCAGAATTCATCGGAACTTCAATGATAACATTAACATAATTTGGAGCATCTTCTCCAACCGAAATTTTTTCAATATTCATAACTTTAGATTTTTAATTTATAAAATTTTTGATTTTAATATTTTAATATTTTGATATTTAATATTTTTGATTTTTAACATAACAAATATAATTTTTACGATATCTTGTTTAATTATCAAGAAAAATTATTTTTTGATAATTATCAAGAGTTTATCGTAAAATAATTATTTATTAACAAGTTTCAACGATACATGCTCCACCTTGTCCACCACCGATGCAAAGGCTTGCAAGTCCACGATTCTTTCCTCTTCTTTTTAATTCACGAAGAAGATGAATTATAATCCTTGCGCCCGACATTCCAACGGGATGACCCAAGGCAATTGCTCCACCATTAACATTGACAATTTCGTGATTAATTTTATCGAAAAATTTGGGATTAGCGAAATTTTCTTGACAAAATTTTTCGCTGTTAAAAGCTTCTAAACATCCTAAAACTTGAGCGCTAAATGCTTCATTTAACTCAATCAAATCGATATCCTTAAAATTTAATTTAGTTTTAGCAAATAATTTTTGAGTGGCAAAAACTGGACCTAATCCCATTCTCGAAGGTTCAACTCCAGCGTAGGCAAAATCACTTAAATAACCTAAAATTTCTCCACTATTTTCACCTAAAATTTCTTTGGCTTTGCTTTCTTTGGTTAAAATTGCAAAACATGCTCCATCGGTAATTTGCGAAGAATTTCCCACCGTTACCGTTCCCGTATTTTTTTCAAAATATGGTTTAAGTTTTTGAAGATCTTCAATTTTTTGATCCTTGCGAATTCCTTCATCCTCTTCAATCATTTGTGAATTATTTTCATCATTGTTAAAAACGGCAATAATTTCTTGACGAAAAATTCCTGCTTCAGTTGCTTGATTAGCAAGGATGTGAGAGCGTAAAGAAAATTCATCTTGCTTAGCTCGAGTAATTTGAAAATCTCTTGCAACATTTTCTGCGGTGCATCCCATAATCAATCCTGAAATAGGATCGGTAAGTCCTTCCAATAATCCAATAACGGGAGTTAACATTGATAAACGAAAATCTTTTATGATGGCAATTTTTTCACCAATGCTTCTGGCTTTTGCTAATCTTGCAAAAATTTCAGTCATTTTTTTTCCAAAAAAAAGTGGGATATTTGACATTGACTCAACTCCACCTGCTAAAATAATTTCTGCTTCATTATTTAAAATTTTTGAAGATGCAGTTGTAAAAGCTTCCATTCCCGAAGCACAATTTCTGTGGACAGTAAATGCTGGAATATGTTTGGGCAATCCTGCCTTCATGGCAATAACGCGAGCAATATTTGCGGAATCAGCAGGTTGCGCAACATTACCGATAATTACTTCATCGATTTTATTGGCATCAATTTTACTTCGTAAAACAACCTCGCTAACAATTCTTGCTCCTAATTCGCTAGCCGTTAATTTTTTTAATGCACCTTGAGCTTTAGTCATAGGTGAACGATATCCACTGATAATTGCAATTCTTTCTTTCATTGTGATAAATTTAATTTGAAATTTGAAGTTTTCTTAATAAATTAATCTTTTAATTTTAACTTTCACTCAATTTTTTTTAAATGTTTTATCAAGAAATTATCAATTTTAGTAAAGAGCTTTGCAACATTGCCAGTGCAGTTTCAAAGAAATATTATCGCTTAAAAGATCAAGAGATTTTGCAAGAAATTACTAAGGAAGATCAATCACCCGTAACCATTGCTGATCGCGAAATTGAAGAAAAAATTCGTGAAGCAATTATTAAAAAATATCCAAATCATGGAATTATTGGCGAAGAATTTGGTGATTATCAAAGTGATGCTAAATATCTTTGGATTATCGATCCAATTGATGGAACATCGTCATTCATAGTGGGAAGACCAATTTTTGGAAATTTAATTGCTTTTGCACAAAAACAAGATAATTTAATAGATCCAAACAATAATTCAGCAAAATTAACAATTAACAATAGAAAAAAATCAAATAAGTTAATATTTAGTGATTATAAAGTTTTAATCGGAATTATGAATCAACCAATTAATAATGAAATTTGGCTAGGAGTTGATCAATCCATTAAAATAGAGCAATGCGGAGCATGGTTTAATAATCAAAAAATTCAAGCGCGAAATTGTCAGGATATTTCTCAAGCTGTTTTATGCACAAGTTCGCCAGTTTTTTTTCGTGGTAATGATGCTAAAATTTTGAAAAGAATTTGTAAACTTACCAAATATCAAAGATTAGGTGGAGCAATTTTTGGTGGAGATTGTTATTCTTACGCCTGTCTGGCAAGTGGATTTGTTGATGTTATTATCGAACCTGAATTAAAAATTTTCGATTATGCCAGTCATATTCCTTTGCTAGAAGGAAGTGGAGCAATAATTACCGATTGGCAAGGCAATCAATTAAAACTACAAAATAATGCTAAAGTTTTAGCTAGTTCATCAAAAATTCTTCATCAACAATTGTTAGAAATTATTAATAAAAAATAATTTTATTTAGTAAAATTTATTTAAAATAATTGCAATTTATTCTATAATTTTTGAACTAATTTGACCATCAAAAAATTCAATTTTAATAATCTCGTCTTTGGAGATTTTAGTTTTTAAATCGATAAGTTGATCTTGAGAATTTTTTACCAAAACAAATCCTCTTTGTAAAATATTGCGATAGTGATTACTTGTGAGAGATTTTTGAAGATTTTTAAGAGCATTTTCCTGATTTGCAATATAGCTTTCGACCTTAGAAAAAACTAGATTAAATTGATTTTGAGAATGTTTGATATTGTAATCAATTTTTTGTAAAATAACTTGCGATGAAATTCTAAAATTTTTAATTTTATTATTTTTTTCTTCAATAAAATTTAAGGCAATAAAATAAATTTTTTGATAATTTTCTTGTAGGTTTTTTTGATGTTTTGTTAGGATAATTTCTGGACTAACGATAAACCTTTGTAAATTTTTTAAATGATTAAAATTTTCATCAAATATTTTGTTAATATTAAATTTAATTTTTTGAAAATTATCGTCAATTAACTTTTGGTTTCTTGATAAAACAATTTCGGGATTAACGATAAATCTTTGTAAATTTTTTAAATGATCAAAATTTTGCGTTAAAAATTTATCTAAAATATTCGTTAATCTTTGGCTTAAATTTACCAATTGAAATTTTAAATCTTTTAAAACTATTGTGGCAATTTCTGCTCCTGCGCTGGGAGTTGGAGCTCGAATATCCGCAACCAAATCAAGCAAGCAATTATCAGTCTCATGACCAATTGCTGAAATTATCGCAATATCACTTTTAAATGCAGTGCGAACTAATTCTTCATCATTAAAAATAAGCAGATCTTCAAATGATCCACCTCCCCTTGCAATTATCAAAAGATCGGGTCGATTTTGTTTTAACGAGTTAAAATATTTAATTCCTGCACAAATTTCACTCACTGCATTTTCACCTTGAACGGAAACTCCATAAAGTAAAATTGTTGATGGACATCGAGCATTAATGCGATTTTTCATATCTTCTATCACCGATCCCGTAGGTGAAGTGATAATGCCAATAATTTTTGGAAAATATGGTAATTTCTTTTTATAAATTTCATCAAATAATCCTTCGCTAGAAAGTTTTTGTTTGCGTTTTTCAAGCATTTCTAGAATTGCTCCAATTCCTGCAATTTCAATTTTATCAACGATAATTTGGTAATTTGATCTTCCTTCAAATGTGGTTATTTTTCCAGATGCGCAAACTTGCAACCCATCGGCAATTTCAAAATTTAGATTCATCGCAGAATTTTTGAAACATACTGCGGTTAAAGTTGAGCTTTCGTCTTTAAGAGTAAAATAAAGATGTCCACTACTTGCTTTTTTAAAACCCGTAATTTCTCCTTTAATTTTAACATATCCAAATGCATCTTCCACTACTGATTTTATTGCTCGTGAAAATTGTGAGACGCTAAATTCAGGAATATTTAATTTCATTTTGTGAGATTTATTGAGCTTAAAAAATTTAATTATAAATCAAATTTAAAATTATAAAATTTTCTAGGTAAAATTTTTAGCTAATTTAATATTTTTTTTACAAATTTAAAAATCATTTGCAAATATTTTTGAAGAATTTAGATTACTAACTTTAAAAAAGAAAATCTTTTTAAAAATTTATTTTATAATATTTTGATCATCAATAACTTTAAAAATTATTTTAATTTATTGCCTAGAAAATATTGCCTAAACTATTAAAAAAGTTTTTATATTACTTTAACATCTTGGAGTTTTAAATTGCTAAAAAAAATTAAATCATTCTCAATTTCAGGAATTGAAACTTTGCCAATTATCGAAGGAGGCAAAGGTGTTGGGATAACCAATGGAGCAACTGCAGGGCATTTTGCTAAAGCTGGAGCGGTTGGAACTTTCTCGGGAGTTAACGCGGATTATGTCGATGAAAATAATAAATATCATCCGCTAATTTTCAAAGCTCCAACTAGAAGAGAGCGTCACGAAGAATTAATTTCTTACTCAATTAAAGGTGGAATTTCTCAAGCAAAAATTGCTCATGATATCTCATCAAATCTCGGAAGAATTCACATGAATGTATTATGGGAAATGGGTGGTGCAGAAAGAGTTCTTCACGGAATTTTAGAAGGAAGTAAAGGCTTAATTCACGGAATTACTTGCGGAGCTGGAATGCCTTATCGCTTAAGCGAAATTGCTGAAAAATATCATGTTTATTATTATCCAATAGTTTCCTCGATGCGAGCATTTCGAGCATTATGGAAAAGAAGTTATCACAAAGCAAAACATCTTTTGGGTGGAGTAGTTTATGAATGCCCTTGGCGAGCTGGTGGACATAACGGATTATCCAACGCTGAAGATCCTAATGCATACGAAGATCCATATCCTCGAGTTGTAGAAATTAGAACTTTTATGAATTCCGTTGGGCTAAATGATGTTCCAATTGTAATGGCTGGTGGAGTTTGGAATTTAAGCGAATTTGAACATTGGCTTGATAATCCCGAAATTGGTTCAATTGTTTTTCAATTTGGAACTCGTCCAATTCTAACTCAAGAATATCCAGTTCCTGATAGCTGGAAAAGAAAACTCATGACTTTAAAAGAAGGAGATGTTTATTTAAATCGCTTTAGCCCTACGGGATTCTATTCTTCGGCGATTGAAAATAATTTTATTCGCGAATTAAAACAGCGAGAAAATCATCAAGTTGAATATCGAAATAAAGCTGATGATCAATTCACTGCTGAAATTGATTTTGGCAAAAGAGGTCGAAAAATTTTTATAAAATCTCCTGATAAAATTAAAGTTGATGAATGGATTAAAAATGGCTTTACTGAGGCAATGAAAACTCCTGATGAAACGGTAATTTTTGTTGATAAATCAAAATCTCAACAAATTCTTACCGATCAAATTAATTGCATGGGATGTTTAAGCCATTGTCGTTTTAGCAATTGGACCGATAAAGAAGATTTACATTTTAATACGGGACATAAAGCTGATCCGCGAAGTTTTTGTATTCAAAAAACCCTTCAAGATGTTCGATTTGATGACAATATCGAAAATCAATTAATGTTTTCGGGACATAGCGCATATCGTTTTGCAACCGATGAATTTTATTCAAATGGATTTATTCCAACAATTAAACAACTTGTTGATAGAATAATGTTAGGTAAATAATAATATTTTAAAAGATAACTATTAGTAAATATTAAAAAAAATATTAATAGTTAAAAGAATTAACTATTGTTAAGGATTATTATTTCTCAATAATTAATATTTTTATAAAAATGACCAAATTTATTTTTATTACGGGTGGTGTTGTATCTTCTTTAGGCAAAGGACTAGCTTGTGCTTCAATTGGTGCGCTTCTTCAATCAAGAGGATATAGTGTTAGGTTGCGTAAGCTCGATCCTTATTTAAATATCGATCCAGGAACAATGAGTCCAACTCAACATGGCGAAGTTTTTGTCACCGAAGATGGAGCTGAAACTGATTTAGATCTTGGTCATTATGAAAGATTTACGGGAGTCGATACTAAAAAAACTGATAATGTCACCGCTGGACAAATCTACGCAGATCTTCTCTCCAAAGAACGAAAAGGTGACTATCTCGGTGGAACTGTCCAAGTAATTCCTCATGTTACCGATCTCATCAAAAAATTTATCGTCAATGATTCTAAGGATGTTGATTTTATGTTATGCGAGATTGGTGGAACGGTAGGTGATATCGAAGCCCTTCCCTTCTTCGAAGCAATTCGTCAACTTGCTTACGAAAAGCCTAATGATTGCGCTTTTGTTCATTTAACTTTATTGCCCTATATTGAATGTGCTAATGAATTAAAAACTAAACCAACTCAACATTCTGTAAAAGAATTGCGATCAATTGGAATTCAACCAAGCATTATTCTTTGCAGAGCGGAAAGAGAAATTGGCAAAAATCATTTAGAAAAAATTGCTCAAATGTGTTCAGTGGAATTGGAATCAGTAATCGGTGCTCCAAATGTTCGAAGCATTTACGAAGTTCCGATGGTTTATCACGCTCAAGGATTAGATAGTCAAATTTTAAAATTTTTTAAAATTGATTATAAAAAGAAATTAGATCTTTCTAAATGGAATAGCATTAAAGAAGCAATTGATAATCCACGCTCAGAACTCAATATTGCAATTGTTGGAAAATATATCGACTATCACGATTCTTACAAATCATTGCTTGAAGCTCTTGATCATGCCAGTTTTGAATTAAAAGTAAAAGTTAATATTTTATGGATTAATGCTCGTCAAAAAACTCAAAATCTCCCTAAAAATATTCATGCGATTTTGGTTCCCGGAGGTTTTGGATCAGATGGAACAGCTGGAAAAATTAGCATGATTGAATATGCTCGAATTAATAAAATTCCATTTCTAGGTATTTGTTTTGGAATGCAAATGGCAGTAATTGAATTTGCTCGTAATGTTTTAAAAATTAGCGATGCAACATCCAGTGAAATTGACAAAAAGGGAACTTTTGTGGTTGGAATGATGCATGAATGGCAAGATAAATCTGGTAAAAAAAATAAAATTCAAGGTAATGATTTAGGTGGAACAATGAGACTTGGAGCTTATAAATGCAATATTTTAAAATCATCCTTAGCTCATAAAATTTATCAAAAAGAACATATCAGCGAAAGACATCGTCATCGTTATGAAGTAAATATTAATTTTCAAAAACAATTTGCTAAAGCAGGAATGATATTTTCAGGAATTTCTCAAGATGGAAAATTGCCAGAAATTATTGAAGAAATAAATCATCCATTTTTTGTTGCAGTGCAATTTCATCCCGAATTAAAATCTAAGCCATTTGAAGCTCATCCGCTTTTTGTTGCTTATTTAAAAGAAGCTTTAAAATATGCTCAAAAAAATATCAAAAATTAAAAAAATAATTTTATTAATTAGCTTAATAAGCCTTTATTCATGCGGATTTCAAGTGGTATATAAAGATCAAAATTTAAGCACTTCACTTTCTCATGAATTAGCTGGAATTCGCATCAAAAAAGATCGCACTCAATTATCTCAACAATTACGAAATAATCTTTTAGATATTTTAAATCCCGATCACATTAAAGTTCCAAGTAAATATTTTTTAATTTTAAAACTTAGTCAATCCTCTACTCCAACCTTTATTACCACCACTGGTGCATCGGGAAGAAATAAAATTACTTTAAGCCTTAATTACGAATTAAAGAATGCTGAGAATATGAAGGAAATTACCAATGGTGCTGTTGAAATTAGTGATAATTATGATGTCTCGCAAAATCGCTTTGGAACTTACACAGCTCAAAATTATGTTGAAAATAATCTCACCAAATTAATTGCTCAAAATATTCGTAATTCTCTGGTTAATGATCTCGTTGAGCTTCAAAAAAGATGCAGTAATTTAAAATATGCTGATGAAGATGAAGCTTGTATTTTTGCTAAATAATTAAATATTTTAAATTAATTATTAATTAAAATTAACGATAATTAGCAGAAATTCTTAGAATTAATATTTTAGGTTTATGATGATTATAATTTGATAACTTCAATTATTTCGTTAATAATTGCGATAATAATTTCGGTAATAAAAATTAAATTACAAAGAAATTACCAGTTCAAGCTTTGAAATAAATTCCATCCATCTTTAGATCCGGTGTTTTCATCGATTGCTCTTTCGGGATGAGGCATCATGCCTAGAATATTTTTTTGCTCATTAAAAATTCCTGCAATGTTAAAAATTGATCCATTGGGATTTGAATTATCCGAAACATTTCCTTGTTCATCAACATAACGAAAAGCAATGGAATTAGTATCTTCTAATCTTTTAATCACTTCACTATCAGCAAAAAAATTTCCGTCCATATTGGCAATTGGAATTTTGATAATTTGTCTTCTTTTATATTTTCTGGTAAAATCGCTATCGCTATCCTCAACCCTTAGATAAACTTGTCGACAAATAAATTTCATTTTTGAATTACGAATTAATGCACCTTGCAATAATCCACTTTCGCATAAAATTTGAAAACCATTGCAAATTCCTAAAACTCTAACTCCTTTTTTAGCAAGTCTTTTTACTTCTTGCATAATTGGTGAAATACTAGCCATTGCACCACTGCGAAGATAATCGCCGTAAGAAAATCCTCCAGGGATAATGATTAAATCCAGATCATTATCAAGACTAGCTTCTTGATACCAAACCTTTTTCACTTTACTGTTAATTTTTTGGAGCGCATCTAATGCATCTCGATCGCAATTTGATCCGGGAAATGTTATAACTATTGATTTCATGTTTATTTATTTAAAAAGTTTACAATTGCTATAAAACCTCATAGCTGTAGTCTTCAATGATTTTGTTGACCAATAATTTATCACAAATTTGATCAACTATTTCTTTAACTTTTTTAGGATCATTTTCATCAATTTCTAATTCAACAAATTTTCCTTGACGAACTTGAGAAATCTGTTGATAACCTAAATTCTTTGTTAAAGAATTTTCAATTGCCTTGCCTTGAGTATCTAAAACCGATTTTTTAAGACCAATAATTATTCTAATTTTCATATTGTTAATGATATTAATTTATAAATTAAATTTTTAATTTTAAACGATTGGCAATTTCGCGATAAGCATCGACCAATCCTCCAAGATCTCTACGAAAACGATCCTTATCCAATTTTTCTGCAGTATTTTTATCCCATAATCTGCATCCATCTGGACTAATTTCATCAGCAAGAATAATTTCTCCATCACTATCAAATCCAAACTCGATTTTAAAATCCACTAAATCAATTTCAATATTATTAAAAATATTTTTTAATAATTGATTTATGTTAAAAGCATTATCTTTTAACAATTGTAATTGTTTCTTGTTAACAACTTTTAAAACTTCAATTGCATGATCATCATTGATTAATGGATCTTGCAGAGAATCATTTTTATAACAAATTTCAAAAATTGGTGAAGATAAAATAACTCCTTCAGCAATCCCCAGCCTTTTGCTTAGTGATCCAGCGGTGATATTGCGAATAATGATTTCAAGAGGAATAATCTTAACTTTTTTGACTAATTGTTCGCGTTCATTTATTTTTGAAATGAAATGAGTTTTAATGCCATTTTTTTGAAGCGAAATCATTAAAAATTCGCTAATTAAATTATTTAATTCACCCTTACCTTCAATTACCGCTTTCTTTTGAGCATTGAATGCAGTTGCATCATCTTTAAAATGCTGAATAAGCATGTTGGGATCATTGGTAGCAAATAAAATTTTTGCTTTTCCTTCGTAAATTTGCTGTAATTTTTCTAACTTAATGCTCATTATTTTAAAAAAAAATGTTATTAAAATTTATTTGGACAATTTAACATCAATAAAAAAATTTGCAATTTATTTTATGATCATAAAAAACTTTAAAAAGTTTTCTAAGGTGAGTCTGCGTAAACCTAGTAAATCTAGGTGCGCAAAGACGATAAATCTAGGTGCGCAAAGACGAATCCTGAAAAATTCAATTGCATCATTTAAAATTTTAATTTTAAATCAGGCATTTGAATTTAAAGGTGAGTCTGCGTAAAC
>CAMCSJ010000042.1 GCA_945878005.1 Rickettsia typhi
GCTACATCCACTGAAGCTCTAGTCCTTCGACCCCCCGTCAGCTCCCAAACCGCAACTACCGTTGCGATTCGCTCGCCTGCTCCCCCTCAAGGGGGGAGCTTAGAGCCCGAGAGCTTCGAGACTATTTAGCGAAATTGTAGGGATGTAAGGGAACAATTCAGGGAATAACCCAAACATCAACTCCCTCATCAACTCTAACTCCAGCACAAATGATGGAGATGATGAGCCAGAGATTTGCGGGACAACTTGCTAGTGAACTTAGCGAATTTAAAAAACAACAAGAAGAAGAAACTAAAAATAGAATTGAAGAATTAAAACAACAGCATCAAAGACAAATCGATGAATTAATTCAACAGCAACAAGACGATCAACAAAGAATTCAGCAACAATTTCAAACGCAACAACAAGAAAGAAAAAAACATCAAGATCAAATTTCAAAACTGCTACAAGAAACAAAAGAAATCAAAACTAACCAAGATAAATTAAAAAAATTAGCAGAAATTGTTGATATCGCTTACGATCTTGAGATCACTATTGGTCATGGTTCTCAAGCCAGAACCATGAGATTAGGCGATCTCATGAAAGATCAAAAAAACAAAACTAGTAATTTAGAACAAAATCTCGGTGAAGTATTTTCTCAAATTCAAAATCGACTAGAAGCTCTTCAATTGCAAATTGAAAATCAAGGAGAGAGATTTAATCAAAGACCTTCGGGTAATATTACCGAGATTAAGTCGGGTTGTTGTTGTTTTCCTTCTGTTAGATTGGATAAATGTGTTATAACGTAGTTTTATTGATCGTAAAATCACTATTTTTTAATAATTTTCACTTAATCAAGCTAGATTGAACAAATATTTTTAAAAAAAATATTGCCAAATAAAAATTGATGTGTAAGGTGTGTATAAATATTTTATTTTTAAAAATTATTTTAAAATAAAATACCAAATTTTACTAATCTTAAATCAGGTGGAGATGATTAAGGAATATCCAAACATAGATTATTATCGCAATGATTGCTCAAATAAAAAAACTTCAAAACTCAAAAGAGTTAATGAAGTTATTAAAATTTCATGGTTGGAAAGTGGTTGCCATTAAAGGTTCGCACTATCAACTTAAACATCACGAAATTAAGGGGAGGGTAACATTACCCCATCCAAAAGATTTACCAATTGGTACTTTAAAAAGCGTTTTAAAACAAGCAAAAATTAAAATTCAAGATGAGTGAAAATATTAAAAAATATATTGCAGTAATTAGCAAAGAAAATAACCAACAATATGGGGTAATTTTTCCTGATTTTTTGGGTTGCGTTACGGTTGGTAAAAATTTAGAAGATGCTCAAAAAATGGCTCATGATGCCTTGCAATTCCATATTGATGGAATGATTAAGGATCAAGAAGATTTGCCACTCGGCAAAACTCTTGATGAAATAAAAAAGAAATATAAAAAGGCAGAAATTTTTGTGATGATTGCAGTAAAAATTAAAAATAAAGCAAAGCGAATTAACATTACAATTGATGAATCATTGCTTAGAAAATTAGATAAATTTTTAGTTAGTTGCAATCAAACTCGAAGTGCATTTTTTGCTAAATCAATTGAAAAAAATTTTTTATAAAATATCAAAGAAAATTAAAATTCTAAAATTAAAAAATTTTTAAAATTTAATTTTTAATCGCCTGCCTAGCAAGTTCATCGGCAATTTCATTATATTTATCACCCGAATGACCTTTAACCCAATGCCAAGAAATTTTATGTTTTTGACATTCAAAATCAAGCTCTTGCCAAAGATCGCAATTTTTGACGGGTCTTTTATCAGCAGTTCGCCAGCCGTTTTTTTTCCAAGATTTAATCCATTTAGTAATTCCATCCATAACATATTTACTATCGGTGTAAATTTTCAGTGGAATTGATTTTTTAACATTTTTCAAAGATTCAATTACCGCAGTTAATTCCATGCGATTATTGGTGGTATCTTTATTCATACCACTAATTTCTTTTTTGTGATCTTTGTAAAGAAGAACTGCTCCCCATCCACCCTTTCCAGGGTTTCCTGAGCATGCTCCATCCGTGTAGATGATTATTGTTTCGTTTGTTTTTTCCATAAATATTTGGTGAATAAATTGATAAATTAAGATAATTTTTTGGATGTTTTTACTGCTTGAGAGATTGCTTTATTTAAAATTTTATGTAGGGAATTATTTTTTGTCAATTGATCAATTGCCGATGCGGTGGTACCTTTTTTGCTAGTTACTTTTGAGCGCAAATCAACAAAATCACTAGAATTATCAAGCGCTAATGCACTACCGATAAATAATTTTTGAATTAGTTTTGAAGCTAAGGATTTTTCGATATTATTTTTTACAGCAATGCTTAACATAATTTCAGCGATAAGAAAAATATAGGCTGGAGATGATGCAAAAATTGCTGTAAAAGCGTGAAATAATTTTTCTTGATTTAATGGAATTAAACTTGCGAAATTTATAAAAATTTGGTTTAAAAAATTAAGATCATTTGTGGTAGTATTTTTATTACTAAAATATGGAATAATCCCTTGATTCTGTTGAATTAAAATATTAGGCATAATTCGAATAATTTTAGCATTTTTGGGCAATAATTTTTGTAAAAAACTAATATTTTTCCCAGCCATAATCGAAATAAAAATAGTATTTTTATCGGTAATTTTTTTTTCAAAAATCTTTGTTAAAATTTCTTCACTATCTTGAGGTTTAACGCAAATGAAAACAATATTTGCAATATAACCTTGTTCGATAAAATCAACATTTGGATAATATTGGATATCGTTAATTTGATTATTTTTAGTTGGTTTTATAACCTTAATTTGGTGATGCGTAAAAATATTAAATTCAAGAAATTTTTCGAGCATTATTGAGCCCATATTTCCACAACCAATAAACAAAATTTTATTCAACATAAATCAACATTTTAAATATAGTTTAACTAATCTTAATAATTATTTTAAAATTAAGTAGTTAATATTGGCAATAGTTATAATTTAACAAAAATAACTAAGCTTTTCGTGATGCTATTGCTTGCTTAATTTCTCCAATTGCTTTTGCTGGATTCAAGCCTTTAGGACAAGATTGAGCACAGTTCATAATGGTATGACAGCGATAAAGCTTAAATGGATCTTCAAGATCATCAAGTCTTTGAGCAGTTGCTTCATCACGAGAATCAACAATCCATCTTTGAGCTTGAAGTAAAATTGCAGGTCCAAGATATTTTTCGCTATTCCACCAATAGCTTGGACAAGATGTTGAACAACAAGCGCATAAAATACATTCGTAAAGTCCGTCAAGTTTTTCGCGATCTTGCGGAGTTTGAGTTCTCTCCTTGTGTGGATTGTCAGGTTCGCTTGATTGAAGCCAAGGCTTAATCGATTTATATTGCTCATAAAAATGAGTCATATCACAAACTAAATCTTTTACCACAGGCATATGGGGCAGGGGATAGATTTTAATATTTTCAGATTTATCACAATCACCAATTGCTTTGGTACAAGCTAAGGTATTGCTTCCATCGATGTTCATTGCACATGATCCACAAATTCCTTCACGACAAGATCTACGAAAAGTAAGAGATGAATCTTGATTAGATTTCATTTTAATTAAAGCATCGAGAACCATTGGACCGCAATCATTGGTATCGATTTCAAATTTATCAATATGGGGATTTTTTTTATCAATATCTTCGGGATCATAACGATAAACTTCAAAAATGCGAATATTTTTGGGATTTTTTTTGCCAGTTAATTTCCCAGAAGATGATTTATCTGAAGTCTTGACCTTAAATGTTTTTCCAGCTTTATTATCAATTTTGGAATTTTTTGGTAAAGTAAATTCTGCCATATTTTTATTATTAAATTATTAATTTTTAGGATAAATTTTTAAATTTACGATGTAGGAATTATTATTTGAAGAAACATCATTTTGAGAAATTTTAATTATGAAATCTTCAATTGCAAATTCAAGTGGTTGAGAGTTTGTAATAGCATTTTTAATTTCTTTGATATTGGAAATACCGATAGTTTTTTTGGTAATGATTTCAGAAATTTCAATCAATTTTTTTTGCATTAATCGGGTGTAATTTTTATCATTTACCTTAACTTCAACTTCAATATTATTAACTTCCTTATTATTTCCCGAAGCTTGATAATTAAAGACCAATGGTGATTCAACTAACTCATCATTTTTAGCTATTGATGATTTTTTAGAATTATTAGAAGGATTATTGGTGCAATTCCAAAAATTGTTATTTTGAGTATTATTTGTTAAATTCATATTTGCTTTTAACCCTTGTTCTTCAAGCAAATTACATGCTTGAATAGGAGAAATATTCAAATTTGAAGCTTGAGCATTAAGGCAAAATAAGGTTAGGAAGAGCGATAATAAATTTAAATAAAATATTTTGTTAAAAACTTTATAAAAAGTTAGGAAATAATTTTTTAAATATTTTTTCATAAATAATATTAAAATTAGTTAAAAAAGTTAATAAGTTCTTTTCTTTGGAGGAAATGACTGAACCGCATTGGTTAGGGGTTTTAAAATAACTTCTCGATAATCGAGTTTGGTTTGAGCATTTTCATCACACCACATGATGCTATGCTTCATCCAATCTTCGTCATTACGATCTTTAAAATCATCTCGAGCATGAGCACCACGACTTTCCTGACGATTAAGTGCACTAGCGATAGTAATTAACGCTTGTGATCTTAAATTATCAAGCTCTAACGCTTCAATTAAATCACTATTCCAAACTAATCCTCGATCGGTAATTTTAAGATCATTAAAATTTTTAAAAATTTCTTGCATCTTATTTAAGCCCGAAGTAAGAGTTTCTTGAGTTCTAAAAACTGCTGCATGAGTTTGCATGCAATTTTGCATTTCACTACGAAGTTGAGCTGTTGATTTAGAACCATTGGCATGACGAATTTTATCTAAGCGAGCAAGCGATTCTTCGCCAATATTTCCTTCAAATTTCTGATGTTTAGTATTTTTCTTTATTAACTCGCTAGCTCTAATCGCCGAAGCTCTTCCAAAAACTACTAGATCAAGTAATGAATTAGATCCTAATCGATTTGCACCGTGAACCGAAACGCATCCTGCTTCGCCGATTGCCATTAATCCTGCAACAATTTCAGTTTTACCATTTTTTACATTTAAAACCTCGGCTTTGTAATTGGTAGGAATTCCACCCATATTGTAATGAACTGTTGGAAGAACTGGGATTGGTTGTTTAGTAACATCAACTCCAGCAAAAATTTTAGCAGTTTCAGAAATTCCAGGTAATCTTTCGTGAAGAACTTTGGAATCAAGATGATTGAGGTGAAGGAAAATATGATCTTTATTTGGACCAACTCCACGACCTTCCATAATTTCCATAGTCATTGCACGAGAAACTACATCTCGACTCGCAAGATCTTTAGCATTTGGAGCATATCGCTCCATAAATCTTTCACCATTTGAATTAACCAAATATCCACCTTCTCCTCTTGCTCCTTCGGTGATCAAGCATCCCGAACCGTAAACTCCCGTAGGATGGAATTGTACAAACTCCATATCTTGAAGTGGTAAACCTGCTCGAACAACCATTCCTCCTCCATCTCCCGTGCAAGTATGAGCTGATGTTGCAGAAAAATATGCTCGACCATATCCTCCCGTTGCAAGAACTACTAAATGAGCTTTGAAACGGTGAATTGTTCCATCTACCAATGACAAAGCAATAACTCCAACGCAAACCCCATTTTGCATGATTAGATCAAGAGCAAAATATTCAATAAAAAATTGGGCATTATGTTTTAAAGATTGCTGATAAAGAGTATGCAAAATTGCGTGACCAGTACGATCGGCTGCAGCACAGGTTCTTTGAGCTGGACCACCATCGCCGTAGTTTTTGGTCATTCCACCGAAAGGTCTTTGGTAAATTTTTCCATCCTTAGTTCTTGAAAATGGAACTCCATAATGTTCAAGTTCGATAATTGCGTCGGGTGCTTCACTGCACATATATTCGATGGCATCTTGATCGCCAAGCCAGTCAGATCCTTTGATGGTATCAAACATATGCCATCTCCAATCATCTTCACCCATATTGCCAAGGGCTGCAGAAATTCCACCCTGAGCTGCAACGGTATGCGATCTAGTTGGAAATACTTTTGAAATACATGCGGTATTTAAACCTTTTTGAGCCATGCCAAAAGTAGCACGAAGTCCAGCTCCACCAGCACCTACTACGACAACATCAAATTCATGATCAATAATGGCATAATTGCCGATTTTGGTTTCTTGCATTTGTTTAAAAATTAAGTTAATTTAAAAAATTTAGTTAAGTAAATGTAAACGAAGTATTGCAATTGTAGAAGCAACTCCAGTTAAAATAGAAATGAAATTTATCAACATTATATAAAAATAAATTTTAAATCCGTTAGAAATATAATCTTCAATTATAACTCTCATACCAAGAGAACCGTGATATAATGAGGTATTTATTAATAAAATTCCCATTAAAGCGTTAAAGGGATAAGCAAAAAAAACTGGCAAATATGCTTGCGGATCTTGAAGAATTTCGACAAAGGATAAAACCAACCAGAGGATCAAAGGAATTAATGCAATAGCACTGAATCTTTGCATTATCCAATGACTTGAACCAGTTTTAGTTGAAGGAGCAATTTTGATTTTGTTCATAGTTTTAATATAATTTTAAATATACTACTAAAGCAATAGTAGCAATGGTTAAGAACAATGCTGTAAAAATAACAATTATGGCATTTCGAGTAGCAATTTTAACTTCAAAACCTTTGCCAATATCCCAAAATAAATGACGAATTCCATTGCATAAATGGTAATATAAAGAAAATGTAATGGCAATCGATGCTAGAGTGAAAAGGCATCGCATTACCATCATCATCATGCATTGACAATTTTCTTTTTCATTAACATTGATTTGAGTACTGTAAAACACAATATACCAAGCGATTGCAACTACTGAAAAATATAAGGCAATTCCAGTTGCTCGATGAAAAATAGAAGTTAATGAAGATATATTCCAGCGATAAATTTGCAAGTGAGGAGAGGTTGGACGCTCTGTGAGTGTTGGACTGGTGGGTTTTTTATTTCTAGACATTATTTATTCAATTTATGTTAAAAAAATATTTAAACTAATTTTTTACAACTTTATTTTTATCATTGTTTTATTACAAGTAATTTTTTAAATTATTTTAAAAAAAATTGTGAAATAAAAAATTGAATTAAAAACTAATCATTATAAAATTTAAATAAGATTGAAGTATTATTAAGTATTTTTCACGATTATATTTATAAAATATAATTTAAACTATAATCAAATATCAATTAAAAATTTGAGAAATTATCGATGAGGGAATTTATAAAAAAGAATATAACAAAAATCGCCTTTGGAATTGGATCTAATCTAGGAAATAGAGAGCAAAATATCAATTACGCAATTGATAAATTACAAAATAATTTATCGCTTTTAGATCTTAAAATATCGAATTTTTATGAAAATAAAGCAATGCTTCCCGACTCAGCTGATCAATCATGGAACAAGGATTTTCTAAACATTGCATTAATTGGAAATTTTGATCGAGGTCAATTTTCGCCAATTGAAATTTTAAAAATAATTAAAAAAATTGAAAAAGAAATCGGTAGAACAGATTCTCCAAGATGGTCTCCAAGGATAATTGATATTGATATTTTGGCAATTTTAAATGAGCCAGAAATTAATTTTAATAATTTAAAAATTCCTCATGATGGACTTTTCAAAAGAGATTTTTTTTATAAAACCTTCGGAGAAATCGATTTAAAATGGCTCGAATTATTAAAAAATAATAATTGTTAAATCCTCTTATTATTTAATTAAAACTAGTTATTCCTAGTTATAGCTAACAATATATTTTTTAGTTATTTTCTTTTAGTTGATAAAATTTATTCATTTATCAGTTTTATTCATTGATTTAAAAAATTTATTTTAGATTTTACTTGATTAATTTTATTAAATTACTATCTAAAAAATAATCACTTTTGATATAACTTTTTAACTTTATAAAATTATGAATATCGAAAAATATACCCAAAAAGCGCAATCAATATTATCAAGCGCTCAAACCAATGCTCTAGCATTTGGACATCAAAAATTATCTCCTCTTCATTTGCTAAATAGTATCACAGAAGATGATGATAATTTAGGACAAAAAATTATTCAATTATGCGATGGAAATTTTGCAATTTTGCAAAGTGAAGTTAAGCAATCATTATCGAAAATTCCAAAAGTAGAAGTAAGTTCGGGATCAAGTTTATCAATGTCAAATGAATTAGCGAGAGTTCTGCTTCTTGCTGAAAAAATTTCGCAACAAAATTCTGATCAATTTGTAACTACCGAAATTTTACTTCAAGCAATTCTAGAAGATAATGATAATGATGGAGCAAAATGTTTATTGATTGCAGGAGTAAGCTTAGTAGCATTAAAAAATGCCATAAAAAAAATTCGCTCTGGTAAAAAAGCTGATTCACAAAATTCCGAATCAACTTATCAAGCTCTAGAAAAATATGCCCAAGATTTAACCAAAAAAGCTCGCGAAGGAAAAATTGATCCCGTAATTGGTAGAGATGAAGAAATTCGTAGAACCATGCAAGTATTATCGCGAAGAACCAAAAATAATCCCGTATTGATTGGTCAACCCGGAGTTGGAAAAACTGCAATTGTCGAAGGATTAGCTCAAAGAATTGTCAATGGGGATGTTCCTGAAAGTTTAAAGGATAAAAGATTAATGGCTCTGGATATGGGTCAATTAATCGCAGGAGCAAAATTTCGCGGTGAATTTGAAGAAAGATTAAAAGCAGTTTTAAATGAGATTGAAAATAATGAAGGAGTAATTTTATTTATCGACGAATTGCATTTATTGGTTGGAGCTGGAAAATCTGAAGGTTCAATGGATGCTTCAAACTTACTTAAACCTGCATTAGCTAGAGGAAGTCTTCACTGCGTTGGAGCAACAACTCTCGATGAATATCGTCAACATATCGAAAAAGATCCTGCACTTGCTAGAAGATTTCAAGCGGTTTATACCAATGAACCTTTAGTTGAAGATTCGATTTCAATATTGCGAGGAATTAAAGAAAAATATGAAGTTCATCACGGAATTAGAATTAAAGATTCGGCATTAGTTTCAGCTTGCGTCCTTTCAAATCGCTATATTACAGATCGATTCTTACCAGATAAAGCAATTGATTTAATCGATGAAGCTGCAAGTTCACTTAAAATTGAACTCGATTCTAAACCAAGTGAATTAGATGAAATGGATCGCAAAATAATGCAATTGAAAATCGAATCCGTAGCATTAAAAAATGAAGATGATCAAGCTTCAAAAGACCGATTAACTAAGGTAAATAGTGAATTGCTAAATCTAGAAAAAAAATCCAGTGATTTTACTTTTTTATGGAATGCCCAAAAAAATAAACGATCAAAAATTAATGAGCTTACCAGTAAAATTGATCTTGCAAAATTTGAGTTAGAAAAAGCTCAAAGAGAAGGAAATCTTGCCAAGGCTGGAGAAATTTCTTACGGAAAAATTCCTGAAATGCAAAAGGAATTAGCTATTCTCGAAGAATTAGTTAAAGGTGATGATCTCATTCGCCAAGCTGTCGATGAGGATGATATTGCTAAAATTATTGCTAAAATCACCGGAATTCCTGTCGATAGAATCATGACGGGAGAAAAAGAAAAATTACTAAAAATGGAAGAATTGTTAACTAACAGAGTTGTTGGTCAGCAAACTGCTTTAGTAGCAATTGCCAATGCACTAAGAAGATCTCGAGCAGGTTTGCAAGATGCTAAACGACCAATTGGATCATTCTTATTTTTAGGTCCAACAGGAGTTGGTAAAACCGAAGTTTGCAAAGCTTTAGCAGAATTTATTTTTGATGATGAAAGTGCAATATTGCGAATTGACATGAGTGAATTTATGGAAAAACATGCAGTTGCAAGATTGATTGGTGCACCTCCCGGATATGTTGGATATGAACAAGGTGGAGTTCTAACAGAAGCAGTTAGACGTCGACCATATCAAGTAATTTTATTTGACGAAGTTGAAAAAGCTCATCACGATGTTTTTAATATTTTACTTCAAGTTCTTGATGATGGAAGACTTACTGATTCTCATGGACGAGTGGTTAATTTTACAAACTCGATGATCATTTTAACTTCAAATTTAGGATCGCAATTTACTAGTGAAGTTGATGTTGAAGATGAAGAAGAAACTGCAAAAGAAAAAATTATTGAAGAAGTAAATCACAAAGTAATGGAAGTTGTTAAGGAGCATTTTCGTCCCGAATTTTTAAATCGTTTGGATGAAATAATAATCTTCAATAAACTTTCTAGAATAAATATGGAAACTATTGTTAAAGTTCAATTTGCAAGATTAGCAAAAAGACTAGAATTAAAAAATATTACCTTAACTCTTGATGATTCGGCAAGTCATTATTTAGCAAATAAGGGTTATGATTCGCAATATGGAGCTAGGCCATTAAAAAGATTAATCCAAAAAGAAATTGAAAATATTTTAGCCCAAAAAATATTGCTAAGCGAAATAACAGAAGGAAAGAAAATTATTATAAAATTTAAAAATGACAAACTTGATTTTGAGGAGTTATCGTGACAAAAATTTCTAAGGTTTTAGTAATTGCAGGATCAGATCCAAGTGGAGGAGCAGGAATGCAAGCCGATTTGAGAGTGATTGCGTTGCATGATGTTTATGGTGCTGGAGTAATAACTTGTTTAACTGCACAAAATACTCAAAAAGTTTATGAAATTTTTGATATTCCAATTGAATTTTTACGCAAACAACTTGCAGTTGTTTTGGATGATATTAATTTTGATGTTATAAAAATTGGAATGCTAGCAAACCTTGAGGTTATTGAGTGTATTGCTGATGAATTAGATAAAAGAAATTGTCAAATTCCAATTATTTTAGATCCCGTAATGGTTGCAACATCGGGAGATATTTTGTTAAAAGAAAATGCGATTCATTCTTTAAAGAATCGTTTAGCTAGTAAGGCATTTTTGATTACTCCAAATATTGATGAAGCAGAAATTTTAAGCGATATAAAAATAACTGATTTATTTTCAATGCAAGAATCAGCAAGAAAAATCAAGGCATTAGGAGCTAAAGCAGTTTTAATAAAAGGTGGACATCTTAACTTTGAAGATCATAAAATTCAGAATGTTTTACTTGATGAAAATGATAAAATTCATATAATTTCTAATCCAAGGATTGAAGTTGAAAATATTCATGGAACAGGTTGTAGTCTAGCTAGCGCAATATCGGCAAATCTTGCTAAAAAATATGATTTATTATCTGCATGTCAAAGTGCAAATAATTTTATTTTTAATGGTGCAAAAAATTTTCAAAAAATAGGGAAGGGTAGTTGCGTTTTAGGTTTATCATCAAAATAAATTGATTTATAATATTTTTAAATAAAAATAATATAAATCAATTACTTAAATTATAATCAGTTAGATATTAACAATTTTAATTCAAGTAAAATATTGAATTAATTTATAAAATTATTTAATCTAACTATTTAATCATCAACCTTGCAACATCAAGCATTCTAACCGAAAAAGCCCATTCATTATCATACCATGAACAAACTTTAACAAGATTTTCTCCAATAACTTTTGTTTGAGTTGCATCAAAACATGAAGAGAAAGAATTGTGATTAAAATCAATTGAAACTAAAGGTTCATCGACATATTGTAAAACTCGAGCCATAGAACCAGTTCTAGAGTTAGCGATTATTGAATTTATTTGTGCAATTGACGTATTATTGTTAGCAATAAAATTTAAATCAACCATTGAGACATTAGGAGTTGGAACACGAATTGCAACTCCATCAAGCTTACCTTTTAATTCAGGTAAAACTAAACCAATTGCTTTTGCTGCACCTGTTGAAGTTGGAATCATTGACATTGCACAAGCTCGAGCCCTTCGAAGATCTTTATGAGCATTATCGACAATATTTTGATCATTGGTATAAGCATGAATGGTAGTCATAAATCCTTTTTGAATTCCAATTGTATCATTTAAAATTTTTGCAATTGGAGCAAGGCAATTTGTAGTACATGATCCAA
>CAMCSJ010000043.1 GCA_945878005.1 Rickettsia typhi
TCATCATCATTAATCGCATCTCGATCTGAATGCAACAATTTATTAATAGCTCTAGTTTTTGTGTTATCATTAATTACTGTTAAAAAGTTATTTTTCTTTAAAAAAGCACAATATTGTTCCAAAATATTTCTCATGGCAAGAACCAAAACTCGAATAGGATAATTTTTATCATTACCATCTTTAATTATTTGCCAATTTTCTTCATAATTATTTTTAGGAAGCTCTTTATGTTCAAGTTTATTAATTTGCGAATATTTATTTTTAGATATTCGATAAAAATTAACATTATTTTTTGTCACAACATAGGCACTATCACACATCTCATGGAAAAAATATAAATTATGAGTTAAGATAAAAACTTGCTTAAATCCATTATTTTCGCTCCCTAAATTTTTGATAAATTCATTTGCAATTAATCCACTCATTTTAAATACATAGTTATTGGAAAGGCTCGAAATTGGATCATCAATCACAATAATTTTTTCTTTATAAATTTTATCGCCCTTCTCCATTACTCCCTTGCAAACTTCAACAAAATATAAAAAGGTTATAATGGTTTTTTCACCTTCGCTAAGGCTTTCAAATTTAGCCTCCTTGTTATTTCTTTTTAATTGATAATAGCCTTCTTGACGCACTGATTCCATAATCTCAAAATCTTCAATAGCAAATTTTTTAAGCTTAATATTTATATTATCTATGGCAATTTTAAGATTTTGAGTTGTGGCATTTAAGTTGTTGATTTCATTGTCTTTATCGGCTTTATTATTTTTAATTTCTTCTATTTGTTTTAATTTATTTTTAATGTCACTTTCTTTTGTTTCTTTATTTTTAAAATATTTCTCAATTTCATCTTCTCTATCCCATCTAATTCTTTCAAAAAATAAATTTTGAAGATCTTCTTTTGATTTTTTTATGTTTTTAATTTTATCATTATAAGAATTTATTTCATTTATAATTTTGTCAAAAAAATTATTAATTTCACTTATTTCTTCTTTGGTTGAGGCTAATTCAGTTTTGTGAGTTAGATTCGATATTTTATTTTCAATTTCTTTTAAATTATCATCTAATTTATCTTTCAATTTCATATAACAAAGATCGTATTCCTTAATTTTTTCTTCATGATTCGCTGGGTAAAGCACTCTGATAATTTTTGATAAATTATCTTTTGTTGTAATGCTATCTATAAGGGTTTGATACTTTGATTCTAAATTATTAAGATCTAGTTTTTTTTTCGCTATGTTACCTTCAAAATATTTTTGAATTTCGTTAGTTAATTCTTTGTTTATAGATTGTTGACAGAATGGGCATTTATCTTCAGCATTATTCAAATATTTTAATCCTTTATCTACCCAATCAGAATTTTGTAACTTCTTTATCAAATTTGCGACTATTGAATTATCATTTCCAACAATAATTTCACTAAAAATTGCATCATTTTCAATTTGCGTATATGAGTTAAAATCAATTTTTTTAATTGAGTTTAATTCAATTACATCTAAATCTTTATTATTTAATTGCTCATATTCCAATTTAATCAGATCGCAAGTTTTTATTGGCTCTCCATCTGGTAATTTAAGATTAATAATTGTATAAAAAAATTTATTCTTACTATTTTCATATTTTTTAAGCAAACCTGAATTTTTATAACTTTTTACAGTATTCCAAAGTTTATCTTGGGCATTATTATTAAAATTTTCCAATTCATCTCTTATGTATTTAATTTCATTTTCTTTAGTTGTTTTTATATTATCTAATTTATTCCTCTCCTCATTGATTGTTTTTATTTTTTCTTTATTATTTACAGAATCCTCAGAAAGACTAAAAATTCCTTTAAAATTTCCGCCACCTTCTCTAAAATTTTTTTCAATAAAATTTTCATTGTAAACATAAATTTCACAAGGGTTGTTGCTAGAAAAATCAATGTTACAATCTTTGAAATCTTCGCTTTTTTGATTTGATAAATAATTTGTGATTTTTGTTTTGCCACTTCCATTCAAGCCATAAATAAGATTTATTGCTTTATCAGTTTCAAGAAAAGAACCCTCTTCTCCATAGCTTGCATGATTTTTTAAAAAAATTTTTTTTAGCATTTTTGGTAATTCTATTTTTTGCATGATTAACTAATAAAATGATATCAAAAATTTCTCAATTTTCAATTGATTTTACAATTACAATAAATTTTATTTTTGCCCCTCACCCTAAACCTCTAAACGCTTGTTTTGTCTTTCACCTATAAAGATTTAAAAATGCTGGTAATTCCTAGACATGATGATAAATTGATATTTTGAGTTTATTTTAGCCTTTATTCTAGCTTTTATTCCATGGCATTTTGGCGATGATTTTGCTAAGAGTGCAATTGCCAGTCAGTCCTGCGAATATTAATCCTGCACCAAAAAATCCGCTGAGAAATAAAAAATTAATATTGAAAAAATATCCTAGCATTGAGCTAGTAAAGACAACGCTTCCAATTGCTAATTGGGTTTGTCGATCAAGTGGGAGAAAAAAATTTTTAGTTGAAATAACATCGCATCCTACGCCACACCATGAGTTAATTCCACCTTCCAAATTATAAATTTCGCAACCGATATTTTCGCCCAATAATTTTTGGCAAGCATTTAGACTTCTTTTGCCACCTTGGCAGTGAATTACTAATTTTTTATTGGTAAAATCTGGCAGTTTTTCTTTAGTTATTTCAGCTAGTGGAATCAGAGTTGAACCCGAAATTCTTTGATTTTTATGTTCAGAAATTTCACGAACATCGATCAGTTTCGCTTCGCCACTAGCGAGCCATTTTCTAAGCGTCAAAGCATCAATATTTTTTATAGTCATATTTTTTAAAATTAAATTTTATTTTAAATTTTAAGTTATTTTTTTAAAATAGAAATTGAATTTTTTAGATTTTTTTCAAAAGAGTTTTTAGAATTGATGCTAATTTTTTAATTTGGTTTTTTTGATGAGTTGAATTAAAAGTGATTCGGATTCGAGGCGTTGAAACTGTAGGTTTACGAATTGCCGAAATTAAAAATCCTTGTTGTTCAACATTTTTAACAATTGCTAATAACTTTTCATTATTTTCAACAATAATTACGATAATTGCTGAAGATGGTTGTTTTAGGTTCATTAATTGACAAAAATATTGGGCATTTTCTAAAGCTTTTTGCCCTAATTTTTTTTGAGAAATAATTTTAAGCGATGCTATACAACTCGCTAAAATACTGGGAGGAAGAGCAGTTGAATAAATTTGTGATTTGGCAAAATTTCGCAAATAATCAATCAAAATTTTATCACCGCAAACATATCCACCAAGTGAGCCAAATGCTTTGGAAAAAGTTCCCATTTGTAAATGATTTGGGGAGGAAATTTCTTCATCAAATAATTTTATTCCTAAACCATGCGCATCGTCAGTGAGTAATAAACAAGAGAATTCAGAGGCTAAATTTTTTAATTCAACAACGCAACCAAGATCTCCATCCATTGAAAATATTGTTTCGGTGATGATTAAACATCTTTGAAAATTAATGCGATTTTGTTGTAAAATTTTTTGACAATCCTCAAAATTATTATGTTTGAAGCGAATTAATTTTGCTTGCGATAATTTTACGCCATCCAGCAAACAAGAATGAATTAATTTATCGGCAATTATTAAATCGCCCTTGCCTGCTAATGCAGGAATTATCCCGATTCCTGCGAGATATCCCGAGGAAAAAATTAGCGAATCATCGCAATTTTTCCACTGTGCTAATGCTTTTTCAAGTTGATGATATAGTTGATTATTTCCTGAAATATATCTTGAAGATCTTGCTCCAACTCCATATTTTTTTATTGCATCAATTGCCGATTTTTTTACTAATTTATTTCCACTAAGATCAAGGTAATCATTACTTGCAAAGGAGATTAGTTTTTTGGCGATTTGGGGTTTTTCTTGAGAATTATTTTGTAATTTTTTAGATGATTTTTGGGATAATTTTTGGGATAATTTTTTTGGGAGTTTTTCGAGTAATTTTTTTAATAATTTTTCGGGTGATTTTTCGGGTGATTTTTCGAATAATTCTTCCGATAAATTTGAAGAATTTTGGGTTAAATTTTTAACTGTTAATTTTTCTTGAACCAAATTTTGGTGATAATTTTTTACGACATTAATTGCATCGAAAGCATTAATCTCTTGGGTTTGGCGATATAAATTTTGATCCTTTAAATCTTTTAGTTTTTTTTGATAATAATCAACTAGTTTCATTATTTTATAATAAAAAAATTAAAATTAATTATTATCAATTATTTTATGTTTAAAGTTATTTACTAACCTAAATATCAAGATTGACAACCTTTAAAGCATTTTCTTGAATGAATTCTCTGCGAGGTTCAACAACATTGCCCATCAAGACAGAGAAGGTCTGATCAGCTTCGTCAAATTGATCTATTTTAACTTGAAGTAAAGTTCGATTTGATGGATCAAGAGTTGTTTCCCAAAGCTGTTCGGCGTTCATTTCACCAAGACCTTTAAATCTTTGAAATGACACTCCTTTCTTGCCAATTTCATTAATTAAATTCATTAAATCTAACGGTTTGTGAGCGCTGAATTGATCATCTCCACGAATTAATTTAACTGGTTTTGCAAAATCATTAGCAACTTGCTCAACTAATTGAGCAATTACAGGGATTTCTGGTAGATCTAAATATGATCTTTTGATTGAATAATTGGTCTTAACACCTCTCATTTCCTTGATCAATTCGATATCATTATTTTCATTAATTTCACATTTCCAAGAAATTTGCTCATCACAATTTTCATTAAAATATTTTTCTATTTTGGTAACTAATGCTTTGATTTTAACTTTGTCACTAAGCCAAGCTTTGTCAAATACTCCCATCAAAGATAAATTTTCAGCAATATCAATTGGCATTACTCGCACTAGCGAAGAAACTAGATGATTAATTTTAGAAATTTTATTTACAAAATCGTGAAGATCAGCACCACTGCGATCTTCATTTTGAGTTTTAAGCACTGCAGAATTTAAAGCATTTTGAATGATATAATTTTGCAAAGCTTGTTCATTTTTTAAATAAACTTCGCTACTTCCTTTTTTAACTTTGTAAAGCGGAGGTTGAGCGATATAGAGATAGCCATATTCAATTAATTTTGGCATATGACGGAAGAAAAAAGTAAGCAATAAAGTTCTGATATGAGAACCATCGACATCCGCGTCAGCCATGATTACAATTTTGTGATAACGAATTTTGCTAGGATCAAAATCATCTTTACCAATTCCCGTTCCAAGTGCGGTAATAATGGTTCCAACTTGATCTGAAGATAACATTTTATCAAATCTTGCTCTTTCGACATTGAGAATTTTTCCACGAATTGGCAAAATTGCTTGGAATCTGCGATTACGACCTGATTTTGCTGAACCACCTGCGGAGTTTCCTTCAACGATAAAAATTTCACTAAGTGCAGGATCTTTTTCTTGGCAATCAGCTAATTTTCCTGGCAAGTTGGAAACTTCTAAAGCTGATTTTCTTCTGGTTAATTCACGAGCTTTTCTTGCTGCTTCTCTAGCCTGAGCTGCTTCTAAGGATTTAGCAATAATAATTTTTGCATCACTTGGACGCTCTTCAAACCATTGAGCTAAGCGATCATTTACCCATGATTCAACATGAGTTCTGACTTCGGATGAAACTAATTTATCTTTAGTTTGGGAAGAAAATTTTGGATCAGGAACTTTAACGGAAAGCACTGCGGTTAAACCTTCGCGAACATCTTCTCCACTTAAAACAATTTTTTCTTTTTTGAAAAGTTTATTATCTGTTGCGTAATTATTAATGGTTCGTGTCAATGCAGCTTTCATTCCCGCAAGATGCGTTCCACCATCTCTTTGACGAATATTGTTAGTAAAACATAAAACATTTTCGTGATAGGAATCATTCCATTGCATTGAAATTTCCATGCTGATTCCAGTGGTTTTATCGCTTGCAACTAAACTTACTGTTTGATGAAGAGCATTTTTACTTTTATCTAAAAATTTAACATAAGCTTCAACTCCACCTTCATAAAGCAAAATTACTTCTTTTGGATCTTCGGGACGAAGATCTTGTAAAATTATTTTAACTCCCGAATTTAAAAAAGATAATTCGCGAAGTCTTTGCTCGAGAGTTGAATAATTAAAAATTAAAACATTTGAGAAGGTTTCATTTGATGGATGAAAAGTAACTTCAGTTCCTTTTTTGCCATTAGATGAACCAACCATTT
Source organism: Rickettsia typhi (assembly GCA_945878005.1). Lineage (GTDB taxonomy): Bacteria > Pseudomonadota > Alphaproteobacteria > Rickettsiales > UBA1997 > CAILUF01. The sequence continues at coordinate 6,245 of CAMCSJ010000043.1, forward strand.
TTAAAGGCTCTTGAGCAACTCCGTGGTGAAATCGAATTGAATATTCTTTGCCATCTCGCCAAATTGTTAATACTAACCAATCAGATAAAGCGTTAACTACCGATACCCCAACACCGTGCAATCCACCCGAAACTTTATAGGAATTTTGATCAAATTTTCCACCAGCATGAAGTTGAGTCATGATAACTTCAGCAGCTGAAACACCTTCTTCTTTATGAATATCAACGGGAATTCCTCGACCATTATCGCGAACGGTAACCGATCCATCCTCATTTAAGAGAACAACAACTTCATTGCAATGTCCAGCTAATGCTTCATCAATTGCGTTATCAACAACTTCGTAAACCATGTGATGAAGTCCACTTCCATCATCAGTATCGCCAATATACATTCCCGGACGTTTACGAACTGCTTCTAAACCTTTTAAAACCTTAATCGAATCTGCACCATATTCTGGTTGCAAATTTTCTAATTCTTCATTTGAATTTTCGTTTTTTTTGACCATTTCTTGCATTATTAAATTTATTTAAAGAGTTTATTTAAAAGCTATAGATGCTTGATAATCTAGTGGCAAAGCCAAAATTAAAAAGCAAGTTTTGTTATTTTAATTGCCATTTTAAATTAAAAAAAACTATTTGGATTTTTACTAAAATTTAATTTAGTTTCCAAATTAGATTTCAAAATTTTCAAATTAAAATGGCGTTGAATAAAATACCAATATTACTTAAAAACAAAAATTAAAATATAGTAAAATATTTTATTTTTAAGTAATATTGTTAATAGATATTTTTTATTATTAATAAAATTATTTTTTGTTAAATATTATTTTTGGAAATTTTTAGTTTACCAAAAAGTAAACCTAAAAATTAACCTAAAAAATTAACCTAAGAATTAGCCTAAAATTTAACTTAAAATTTAACCTAAAAAACTAGCCTATCAAATCAATTAAATCTTGGATTTATTGTAATTTGGATAAATGTTAAAATAAAGCTTTTTTTACTAATTTCCTAGATTTATTTCTATTTTAGTGGTAATTTCTTCTGTCAAAACATTAATTTTTTGCTCATAACTTTTAATATAGCATAAAGAATTTTTAGAGTCTTTACAATAATAAAGTTTTCCTTGCAATAGATATTGCTTTTGAACATTTAATTTAGGCAACTTAACCTCTTTATTTTTAATCGCATTCCAATCATAATTGGCGATTAAATCTGCTTGTTGATTATCTTTAATTGCTAATAAATTTATAAAACTTGGACCTTGATCATTTATTTTCCAACCTTGTTTTAAAATAATTTTTAAGTCAATTTCACTATCAGCTTTAAGAGTAATTTTACTTTGATTTTCTAGATTAGGGAGATATTGTAAAAAACCTTCTTTATGAAGTTTCAATGGAGGCATAATATTTAGCAATTCTGAATCAAAATTACTACGACTAACCATAATTACGCGATTATTGTTAGTATCAGAAATATAAAAACGATCAAGCACTGCAATTATTCCACTTGGTTCATCAAAGGTAGTTTTCGATCCTAAATCATCACCTCTTTTTGAGCCAATTAAATCTCGCAATTGCAAAGTATTATAATCATATTTTTTTAGACGATTATTAAAACTATCGACAATATAAATTCCCGTATCATCAGCTAATAAAGCCTTTGGGGATTGAAGATGATTTGTCTGATTTTCAGTTTCAATCACTTGACTAGTTACAAAATCTTGAGAATTATTATTTTTCTTAGAAGGGTTAATTGATTTAACTAATGTTTTAACCTCTCCTTCCTCATTAATGCTTCTAAGCGTTGAAGATAATGCATCGACAAAATAAAGTTTATTTGCGTAAACTGACATATCTGCAGTTTGAGCTAAACTATTTTCAGGATATTTTCCATCGACAAAACCTTCATCTCCATTACCTGCAAAAACTGAAATATCTTGTTCGTTTAAATTATATAAAAGAATTTGATTAGTTCCTGAATTACTAATAACCAAATTGTTATTATCAGGAAAAAATTCAATATCGGTAGGGCTAGATAAGGCAATAGTTTTTCCGTCAATATCATGATCTTGAATAATCTCACCTCTAAAACCATTTCCAATGATTGTTTGCACTTTTCCTTCTTTGAAATTTACTACTCTAATCGCATGATTTCCAGTATCTGCAACATAAAGCTTATTATCATCAAACAATAAACCTTGAGGTGAATTAAAAGATGCAACATCGAAACTTCCATCAACCAAACCTGATTTTGAATTACCAATTTTTAAGAGAGTTTCTCCCGTAATGGTTGAAACAATAATAGAATTTTGTCCAGAATTTGCTACAAAAATTACTGGTAATTGTCGTGATTTATAAGTAAAATTATTAGCGAATGCAAGCTTTGATGGAAAGCTTAAAACATTACCGATATTGTTAAATTTTTCAAGCAATATTGGTAGTGAATTTCGACTAATTTGAAATTTATATTTTTTAACTTGATTAGTGATATATTTTGATAATTCATCAATTTTATTTTTTCCTTCAAATCTTTTTTTAACAACTCCGTAAGGATTAATTACTAAAAAACTTGGCCATTGTTTAATAGAAAAATCATTCCAAATTCTTCTTTGAGAATCATTGATAACTGGGTAAGAAATATCATATCTCAACACTGCTTTTTTAACTGAATTATAATCTTTTTCGCTAGAAAAAATTGGTGAATGAACTCCAATTATTACCAATTTACTTCCATATTCTTTTTGTAATTCTTTAAGTTTTGGTAATGATTCTAAACAACTTACACAAGAATAACTCCAAAAATGTAAAAGAATAATTCTATCTTCCAAATCACTAATCTCAAGAGGACGGGTAAGATTAAACCATTGCTCATTTTCAGTGGTGATAATTTTTTTTATATCAACATTATTATATTTTTTTGAATAAAAAACACTAAAGAAAAAAGAGCTAAAAAACCAAATAACAATAATGGAACATGCAACAAGAAGTAGTAATGATTTATCTTTAGGGCTTAATTTCATTGAAAAATAATTTAATAGAAAAAATTATATTTATTATTGATTATTAATTAGTTATGTTGGTTTTAAATAATCATTATTTAATAATTAAAAAACCAAATTGTTAAAATAATTAATCTTCAACTTATTTAAAAATAAAATTTTTATAGCTTAAGTCAATATTTTTTTATCGAAAATTAAAAAATAATTTTACTGATATTATGACTTAAATTTTAAAGAAATAGATTAAATAACAATTTATTAAATATCATCATTTTAAATTTAAAATTTAAAGCTTAACTAAATAATTTTTAGTTTCATGCCCAAAATAATTTTGGGATAATTTTGGCATAATTTTTAAATTAGCTTTAAAACCATCTCCCTAATTAAATTTATAACTCAAATTTCATATAAATCGCATTACATTACATTGCAACAACCATCTATCTTTGCTCTAATAATCCTCGCCAATCCAGTTGAGCAACTAGGATTTGGAGTTAAATCTTCTCTTTCATCAGATACAAATTCTGTTATTGAAGATCGCGTTTGAATTTGAGAAGCAGTTGTTTGCTCTTCTAGTAAAGTTCGCGTTGAATTATGCACTGAAATAAAAGTATCATTTGCTACAGCAAAACCTAAATCGGAAGTTATATAAACCATTCCTTCGGTTGGATTAGCAGTAATTGCTTCTTGACTTATAGTGATCTCTTGGTTTTCGCTTTCGGAGGTTAAATAAACAATTTCCTCGGCTTGATTAGCAATAATTATTTCTTGATTAAGATTGGTGGCTTGGTTTTGATTTATTGAAGCTGTTTGTAAATCATCTTTTTTACCATAACCATATTGCTCTTTTTGTGCTAGTAATTTATCGAGCTGTTCTTTTGTTATTTTACTTGTATCGCAAGCTTTTTCAATTAAAGCGAGAGCGGTTTGAGTGTGACCATTTGCACAAGCAAAAGATAATGGGGTCATGCCTGCGTTATATTTTCCAGTTGCTACTTGGTTAATATCACCACCTCTTGCAATTAAAGCTAGGGCGGTGGTTGCGGTGCTGCCATTTTCGCAAGCAAAATGTAATGGGGTCTTGCCTGCGTTAATTTCTCCAGTTCCTACTTGATGAATATCAGCACCTTCTTGAATTAAAGCAAGGGCGGTTTGAGTGCGACCATTTTCGCAAGCATAAGATAATGGGGTTTGGCCTGCGTTATTCTTACCAGTTGCTACCTGATTAATATCAACTCCTGCTTCAATTAAGGCAAGGGCGGTTTCGGTGTGGCCATTTTGACAGGCAAAAGATAATGGGGTTTGGCCTGCGCTATATTCTCCAGTTTCTCCCTGATTAATATCGGCACCTCTTGCAATTAAAGCTTTAACGATTTCGGTGTAACCATTTTGGCAAGCAAAAGATAATGGAGTTCTGCCTGCGTTATCTCTCCCAGTTGCTACTTGATGAATATCAGCACCTCTTGCAATTAAAACAAGGGCTATTTCGCTGTGATCACTTGAACAAGCACAAGCAAAAGATAATGGGGTTCGGCCTGCGTTATCTTTTCCAGTTGTTGCCTGATTAATATCGGCACCTGCTTGAATTAAAGCAAGGGCGGTTTCGGTGTGACCATATTGACAGGCAAAAGATAATGGGGTTTGACCTGCGTAATCTTCTCCAGTTGTTGCCTGATTAATATCGGCACCTTCTTTAATTAAAGCGAGGGCGGTTTGAGTGTAACCTTCTTTACAAGCAAAAGATAATGGGGTTTGGCCTGCATTATATTTTCCAGTTGCTACCTGATTAATATTGCTACCTACTTCAATTAAAGCAAGGGCGGTTTCGGTGTGGCCCATTGAACAAGCAAAATGTAATGGGGTTCGGCCTGCTACTTTATATCTGCTAGTTGCTGCCTGATTAATATTGGCTCCTGCATTAATTAAAATAAGAGCTACCTCTTTGTAGCCTTTTGAAGAGGCAAGCATTAATAATGTTAGTGGGTCTTCTTTATCTTGCGTGAGTTGATTTACATCATTTTTAAAAACATCGATTAGAATTTGTAATCTTTCTATTTGATTATTTTCTACTGCAAAGATGATTTCATCTGGTTTATATAAATTAGCAAGATGGGTTTGATCATGTTTTTTAGCAATATCTTGCGGTGATTCATTGAATTTATTTTTAAGATGAGGATTGATATTTTGTTGTTTGAGAATTTCTAGGAAAACTTTTTCATTGCCAGTTTGGGCGACGTAATGAAGCATTGAATTGCCTTCGTCATCTTGGTAATTAAAGTTAATATTTTGTCCTTGTAATCTAATTATTTTAATAATTTCTGCAGTTCTTTGATTATCTTTAATAAAGGCTATGAGCTGTTCTATGATAAGTTGTTTTGGAGTTAATTGCTGTTCTATTAATCTTTGTCTTTGTTGTTTGTTTAATTCTTCTTGTTGTTGCAAAGCATCAATTTCAATTGGAGTTTTTTCTAGTAATTGATTAAGGCTGTGATAATAACCATATTTAAGATTTTCAAATTGTTGTTTGGTGAGATGATGTTGATAAATCTCTTCTAATAGATCAATTAAACTTTGGGCATATCTATTTTCAAAAATTGATTCGGTTTTTCTCATTTTTTCAATGATGTCTTTTTGTTTTTTGATGATTTCTTCTTTCTTTTTTGGATCTTGCTCTTGTTGAAGATTATCTTGCTCTTGCTGTAGTTTAGCAGTTAATTCATCATCTTGGCTTCTAGTAGCATCATAAGTTCTAATCATTTTTTGAGTTTGAGTTATGGCTTGAGTTATGGTTTGAGCTGAGGTTTGAGTTGGAGTTTGAGCTGAGGTTTGATTTATGGCTCGATGGACATATTTGGGTATTGAAGTTGCTTCATTA
>CAMCSJ010000044.1 GCA_945878005.1 Rickettsia typhi
TAATAAAAACTTCGTTGCCGTGTCGTTGCGTAAGCACGACTAATTAAAATCACGACTGATAAAAACTTCGTTGCGTAAGCACGACTAATTAAAATCACGACTGATAAAAACTTCGTTGCGTAAGCACGACTAATTAAAATCACGACTGATAAAAACTTCGTTGCCGTGTCGTTGCGCAAGCACGACTAATTAAAATCACGACCAATAAAAACCTCGTTGCGCAAGCACGAATCTAATTACAAACCAAGAAAGCGGATTAATATCCGCCAACTTCGTGATCCTTGGAAATATTATCTATTTCCGCTTGATCAATAATTGAAGCATTTTCAGTAAGCTTTTCTTGATTAGCAATTAATCGATATTTATTAGCCATTAAGCCTGTTCCAGCAGGGATTAATCTTCCAACGATAATATTTTCTTTTAATCCGCGTAGATTATCAATTTTACCTTGAACTGCTGAATCCGTAAGAACTCGAGTTGTTTCTTGGAATGATGCTGCAGAAATAAATGATTTAGTTTGCAATGAAGCTTTTGTAATTCCAAGCAATACTGGAGATGATTGAGCTGGAGTAAATTTTTCAGCAATCGCCTTATTATTAACTTCTTCAAAAATATCACGATCCACATATTCTCCCGCTAAGAGAGTTGTTTCTCCTGAGTTAGTAATTTCAACTCGTTTTAACATCATGCTTAAAATTACTTCAATATGCTTATCATCAATTTTCATGCCTTGCATGCGATAAACTTTTTGAACTTCATTAACAATGTAATTTGTGAATGCTTGCATTCCTTGAATTCTAAGGATATCATGAGGAACAAGATTTCCATCAACTAAAACATCGCCTTTTTTAATTAAATCGCCTTCGCCATAAAATAAATGTTTTGTTTTTGAAATACTATATTCGATTGGCTCTTTTGTAGCATCCAATGAACGAACGATAATTCTTCTTTTGGTTTTATAATCCTTACCAAATTCAATCTTACCATCAACTTCGCTCATTACCGCAGCATTCTTAGGTTTACGAGCTTCGAACAATTCAGCAACCCTTGGAAGACCACCCGTAATATCACGAGTCTTAGAAGATTCTTTTGGAATCTTAGCAATCACATCTCCAGCCTTAACTTCTGCGCCATTGGAAATGCTGATAAGAGTGTTAATTGAAAGCGGATATTCTTTTTCAAATTTATCTTCGCCAATTTCAATTGAAATTCTTGGTTTTAAATCTTTTTTACTATATTGCTTCCAATCCATGATAATCTTGGTTGAAACTCCTGTTGATTCATCAATTTTTTCGCGAAGCGAAACATTCTCGGTTAAATCATTATAGCGAACAAAACCATCTGCCTCAGCAATAACTGGAATATTATAAGGATCCCATTCAACCAAATGCTCTCCTTTTTTAATTTGCGATCCATTTTTATGAACAATCAAGGCACCGTAAGGTAATTTATAACGATGAAGTTCTTTATCATTATTATCGCATAAAGAAATTTCTGAGTTTCTACTTACCACAATGATTCGACCTTCTCGGTCAAGCAATGTTGATTTTTCGTTAAATTTAACTTTACCATCTTCGATTGCAGAAATTGAAGATTGTTCGGTATCTTTTTGGGCAGCTCCACCAATGTGGAAGGTTCTCATTGTTAACTGAGTTCCAGGTTCACCAATTGATTGAGCAGCAATTACTCCAACAGCTTCGCCAATACTTGCCATATTTCCAGTTGCTAGATCGCGTCCATAACATTTTGCACAAACTCCATTATGAGTTTTGCAAGTTAAAACTGAGCGAACTTTAAGTGATTTAATATTTGATTTAGCTATCTCATCAGCAACTGCTTCATCAATCATATCTCCAGCTTTGGCAATTAAAGTTTTTCCATCTAGAGTTTTAATATCTTGGGCAGATACACGACCTAAAGCATTTTCAGCAAGTGAAACAATAACTCGACCATCGTCAATTACTGGCTCAATAATAATACCATCAGATGTTTTGCAATCATCTTCAACCACAATGCAATCCTGAGAAACGTCAACTAATCTTCTCGTTAAATATCCTGAATTCGCAGTTTTTAAAGCAGTATCAGCCAAACCTTTTCTTGCACCATGCGCTGAAATAAAATATTCCACAACACTCAATCCTTCTTTGAAGTTTGAAGTGATTGGAGTTTCAATAATCTCACCCGATGGTTTAGCCATTAAACCACGCATACCAGCAACTTGTTTGATTTGATTTTCTGAACCTCTCGCTCCCGAATCAGCCATCATAAAAATTGAATTAGCTCTAACAGGATCATCAAACGCAGAAATTACTGACATCATTTCTTTGGAAATTTTACTTGTACAATTTGTCCACTCATCGACAACCTTGTTATATCTTTCTCCAGCAGTGATCAAACCTTCGCGATATTGTCTTTCTAATTTTTTAACCTTATCAAAAGATTCTGCAACTAATTGATGTTTAATTTGAGGAACTACCATATCATCCTTACCAATTGAAATGCCAGCAACACAAGCATTTCTAAATCCTAACGCCATAATACGATCGCAAAAAATAACAGTTTCTTTTTGTCCACAATTACGGTATACGGTGTCAATAAGATTGGTAACGGTTTTTTTAGTCATCACTTTGTTAACAACTTCAAAACTACTTTGCATTGACTTAGGCAAAGTATTATAGATAGCAACTCTTCCTGCTGTAGTTTCAATTCTGACATTAGTTCTTTCGCCATCGCTATTTTTTATGGTATAACGATAAAGAATTTTACTATGCATGCTAATAATTTTTTCATTAAGCGCATGTTCTAATTCATATTCATCGGCAATTGGTCTAGCCTTAGCAGAAAGATAATCTTTAGCTTCCATGCTGATATAATATAAACCTAAAATAATATCTTGCGATGGAACGATTATTGGCTTACCGTTCGCAGGGCTAAGAATATTATTGGTTGACATCATCAATGCTCTTGCCTCAACTTGAGCTTCAATCGATAACGGAACGTGAACAGCCATTTGGTCACCATCGAAATCGGCGTTGAAAGCTGAACAAACTAGCGGATGAAGCTGTATCGCTTTTCCTTCAGTCAAAACTGGTTCAAATGCTTGAATACCAAGACGGTGAAGAGTTGGAGCGCGGTTTAATAATACAGGATGTTCTTTGATTACTTCATCTAAAATATCCCAAACTTCAGGACGCTCAGTTTCTACCATCTTCTTAGAAACCTTAATTGACGGTGATTTTCCGTATAATTCGAGTTTAGAATAAATAAAAGGCTTGAATAATTCTAATGCCATTTTTTTCGGCAATCCGCATTGATGCAATTTTAGTTCTGGACCAACTACGATAACACTTCTTCCCGAATAATCAACTCGTTTTCCAAGCAAGTTTTGACGGAAACGTCCTTGCTTTCCTTTAAGCATATCGCTCAATGATTTAAAAGCTTTTTTATTAGAATTTTTAACTACCGCACCTGATCTACCATTGTCCAACAAGGCATCAACAGATTCTTGAAGCATTCTTTTTTCATTTTTAATAATGATTTCGGGAGCTCCTAATTCAATCAATCTTCTTAAACGGTTATTACGATTGATTACTCTGCGATAAAGTTCGTTAAGATCTGATGTAGCAAATCTTCCACCATCAAGCATAACTAAAGGACGAATATCAGGTGGAATAACTGGTAAAACCGTCATAATCATGGTTTCAGGCTTATTTCCTGATTCCAAAAATTGTTCAATTAATTTTAATCTTTTAATGGTTTTTTCTTTTTTCATTTCAGAAAGTGAAGTTGAAAGTTCTTCACGTAATTCTTTTTGAATTTTTCTAAAATCTAATCTCTGAATTAATTTTTGAACCGCTTGAGCACCCATCTCAGCAATGAAACTTCCATATCCATGTTCTTTTTGATATTTCTCATATTCTTCTTCATTAAGAATTTCGCCTTCTTTCATTGGAGACATTAAACCATCAATCACCAAATAAGATTCGAAGTAAATTACTTTTTCAATTGACTTAAGAGTAACTCCTAAAATAGTGCTAATTCTAGATGGAAGCGATTTTAAAAACCAAATGTGAGTTACGGGAGCAGCTAGTTCAATATGCCCCATTCTTTCGCGACGAACTTTTGAAGAAGTTACTTCTACTCCGCATTTTTCGCAAACAATTCCCTTATATTTTATTCGCTTATATTTTCCGCATAAGCATTCATAATCCTTGATTGGACCAAAAATTCGAGCACAAAAAAGACCATCTCTTTCGGGCTTGAAGGTTCGATAATTAATGGTTTCAGGCTTAGTAACTTCGCCATAAGACCAAGACCTTATTTTATCTGGATCAGCAATTGAGATTTTGATAGCATTAAAATCAAGTAGGTCAACTGCATTGTTAGAGTTGATACTTAATAGACCGTGAGATGAGGTTCCTGCGAGAGTCATGTTTTTAATTTTTTAATTACTAATTTTTAAAATTTTTTATAAATTTTTAGTTTTTTTGTGGCAAAGTTGGTTAATAAAATTTTTTGTCGATAGATTAATTTTCAATAAGCTCAATGTTTAAACCAAGCGACCTAACCTCTTTAATCATAACATTAAAGGACTCAGGAATTCCGCAATTGAAATTCTGATTTCCTTGAATTATTGATTCATAGATTTTTATTCTTCCGACTACGTCATCGGATTTTACGGTAAGCATTTCTTGAAGGGTATAAGCAGCACCATATGCTTGCAATGCCCAACATTCCATCTCACCAAATCTTTGTCCACCAAAATGTGATTTACCACCTAATGGTTGTTGAGTAATAAGACTGTATGGTCCAATAGATCGAGCATGAATTTTATCATCAACCAAGTGATGTAATTTAAGCATGTAGATATATCCAACCGTAACATCACGATCAAATTTTTCACCCGTTTTTCCATCGTAAAGAGAAATTTGACCCGAGTTGCTAACTCCAGCACTATCAAGGAGTTTAGTGATATATTCAACCTTAGCTCCTTCAAAAATTCCAGTTGCAAATGGAACGCCATTTTTTATTCTACTAGCAAATTTAACAAGCTCATCCTCTGACATTTTTTCGATTTTCTCAATCTCATCAGGTGATGAATAAATTTCTAAAAGTTTTTTCTTTAATTTAGAAATAAATTCCGCCTTAAGATTTGAAGCTTGATCAAGTATCGCAGTAATTTGCTTAGCAAGCTCTTTGGAAGCGAAACCTAAGTGAGTTTCCAATATTTGTCCAACGTTCATCCTTGATGGAACTCCCAGTGGATTTAACACGATATCAACTGGTTCACCATCTTGAGAATAAGGCATATCTTCTACGGGAGCAATTTTTGAAACAACCCCTTTATTACCATGTCTTCCAGCCATTTTATCGCCCGGTTGTAAATGATATTTTGAAGCAACGTAAACTTTTACAATTTTTAAAACACCCTGCCCTAATTCATCTCCAGCCTTGATTCGCGCAACTTTTTCGTTAAAATCTTTTTCGACTTCAGCAATTTGCTTGTTAACAGCCTTTACTAAATTTTCAATTAAATCCATTGCCTTATTATCATCGATAATAATTTTAATAAGTTGATGTTTTGATAATTGTTCAAGTTCTTTAATATCAAGCTTTGCCGATAATTTTACTTTATCAACTCCGCTGATATATTTTTTTCCATCAAGAATTTTAATCAATGATTCTTTGAGAGAGCTATCTAAAAATTGCAGATGAACTGATTTCTTTTTTGCCAATTCTTCAATTTGTTGCATCTCGATATAAATTGATCTCTCATCTTTTTCAATTCCCTTTCTCAAGAAAACTTTAACGTCAACTACCGTTCCTGAAATTCCAGTTGAAGCATATAAAGACGAATCTTTAACATCAGAAGCTTTTTCTCCAAAAATTACTTTTAATAATTTCTCTTCGGGAGTCATCGGTGATTCGCTTTTTGGAGTAGTCTTTCCAACCAATATATCTCCAGCTTTAACTTCCGCTCCGATGTGAATAATTCCTTCCTCATCGAGTTTAGTAAGAATTTCTTCGCTTACATTTGGAATATCACGAGTGATCTCTTCGGGTCCAAGACGAGTATCACGAGCAACTACTTCAAGCTCTTCAATGTGAATTGAAGTGAAGGTATCATTTGCTAATAATTTTTCAGAAATAATAATTGAATCTTCAAAGTTATATCCATTCCATGGCATGAAAGCAACACGAACATTTTTGCCTAGAGCGATTTCGCCATTAGAGATACTATGTCCATCGGAGATAACTTGTCCAGCTTTAACTTTTTGACCCAATTCGACAACGGGTCTTTGGTTAATGCAAGTATCTTGGTTGGTTCGAACATATTTATTTAAATTTGAAATTTCAATAAATGGAATTCCTTGCTTGTCAATAGATTCGATAATAATTTTTGTTGCATCAACAAATTTAACAACTCCATCTCTCTTAGCATGAACTACTGCACCAGAATCAGTTGCGATAACTGATTCCATCCCAGTTCCAACTAGTGGAGCATCGGGACGCATCAATGGAACCGCTTGTCTTTGCATGTTCGCTCCCATCAATGCACGATTGGCATCGTCATTTTCTAAAAATGGAATTAAAGTAGTTGCAATAGAAACTATTTGTTTTGTTGAAACATCTATAAAATCTATTTTTTCTGGTGATAACATTATAAATTCACCATTTTTACGACAACTTACTAAATCTGACTTGATAACTCCTTTATCATCAACTATTACCGCTGAAGGAGCAATTGCAAAATCAATTTCTTCCATTGCTGAAAAATATCTTACTTCATTGGTTATTTTACCATTTACCACTTTGCGATATGGAGTTTCGATGAATCCGTAATTATTGACTCGTGCAAAGGTAGCTAAACTATTGATTAAACCAATATTTGGACCTTCGGGAGTTTCAATTGGACAAATCCTTCCATAATGAGTATGGTGAACATCACGAACTTCAAAAGTTGCTCTTTCTCTGGTAAGACCACCTGGTCCTAAAGCTGACAAACGACGTTTATGGGTAATTTCAGCTAATGGATTGGTTTGATCCATAAATTGCGATAATTGCGATGTAGCAAAAAAGTCTTTAACCGCACTAATTAGAGGCTTAGAGTTAATTAAACTTTGAGGCATGATAGTATCAACCTCAACTGAGTTCATTTTTTCAACAATCGATTTTTCAATTCGAGCCATACCGATACGAAGCTGATTTTCAATAAGCTCCCCAACCGCTCTAACTCTTCGATTAGCAAGATTGTCAATATCGTCAGTTTTTAAATCATTATGTTTAATTAAACTAAGAATTTTGATGGTTTTTTCAATATCTTCATTAGTTAAAAAATGAGCATTGTTATCTCCCTTAATATCAAGACGGTGATTCATTTTCATTCTACCAACATCAGATAAATTATATCTAATATCATTAAAAAATAAATTATCAAAATAACTTTTAGCAATTTCTAAAGATGATGGAGTTTCACCAAGTCTTATTGCTTTATAAATATCAAATAAAGCATCTTTTTGATTAATATTTTTATCTACTAACATAGTGTTGTAGATGTATGGTCCAATATCAGCTTTACTTGGATTAATAATTGGAATTGAAGTGAAATTCAATTTTTTCAAAATTTCTAAACTTTCAGGAGTAAGAATTGATCCAGCTTCCAACAGTAATTCACCAGTTTCAGATTCGATTAAATCCTTAGTTACAATATATCCAAGCAATACATCATCGGTGATCAAATAATGTTTAAAATTTTTATCAAGTTTTTCAGCGATTTTACGATTTATTTTAGTTCCTTCTTTAATGATAACTTCTCCCGTATTTGCACATACTAGGTTGTAAGCAATTTTTTTACCCATAAAACTTTCCACATCAAAACTCAACGCCCATCCATTTTCAGTAAGAGTAGCTTCAACCGATCCATAAAAACTATTAATTATCGATTCAGAAGTAAATCCAATCGAGCGAAGTAAACTAGTTGCAGGAATTTTTCTTTTTTTATCAACTCTAAAATGTAAAATATCTTTGCTATCAAATTCAAAATCGATCCATGAACCGATATATGGAATAATTTTTGCAGTGTAAGATTTTGATCCCGAAATTTTGGAATTATCGCTATCAAAAAAAACACCCGGGGCACGACGCATTTGTGAAACTATAACTCTTTCAGCTCCATTGACAATAAAGCTTCCCGTTTGGGTCATCAAAGGAATTTCGCACAGATAAACTTCTTGTTCCTTAATCGACTTAATTTCACGAACTGAATTACTATCATCCTGATGCCAAAGTATTAAACGAAGTTGAGCACTAAGGGATGAAGAAAAAGTTCGCCCAGCAGATAAGCATTCACTAGATTCATATCGAGGTTGTTTTAAATCGTAACTTAAAAATTCTACAGTTAAACGATTTGAGGAATCAGATACGGGAAAGAAGCTATTAAAAACTGATTGAATACCAACATTTTCACGAAGATTTGAATCAACATCAATTTGCAAGAATTTTTCGTAAGACTCTTTTTGAACACAAATTAAATGAGGAATTGTTTCCCTATCTGCATTGTTACTAAAGCTTTTTCTAAAAAGAGAATTATCAAAATTTCGTGTTTGAGCCATAAATTTAGCTATTTAATTATTCAAATTAAAAGGTTTCAATATTACTACAAAGATGTAGCAAATAATTGATATAGGTTGTTAATAAGTTCATTGATGCAAACAACTAAGAAATTTAATTTTAAACTTTTATAATTAATTTATTAATAGTTCAAAAAAAAATTTTAATAATTTAATGCATGAGTGATTCTTACAAAACCAAGCGATTCATAACATTTAGTTATGAAAGTTAGAACTTAATGTGAATTAACAATAAAATTAGATATAAACAATCATAATCAGTTCTAAACATATTATGATTATTTAAATAATTTTTTTAAAATATTTAGTTTTAATTATAAAATTTAGCTATAATTAATTTTTGTTATAACAAAATCATAAATGATTTTATTTATAAAAAATATTATAACTAAATTATAATTATTTTAATTCAACTTTTGCACCAACTGATTCAAGCTTCTTTTTAATTTCTTCAGCATCAGCTTTAGCAACATCTGATTTTAATGTTTTAGGAGCTGATTCAACTAAATCTTTAGCTTCTTTAAGACCAAGATTAGTTATAGCACGAACCTCTTTAATGACATTAATTTTGTTTTCACCTACTGCGGTAAGGACAACTTCAAATTTGTCTTTTACTTCCTCTGCAACAGCAGAAGCTCCAGCTGAAGGTGCAACTGCGAATGATGCAGCTGAAACGCCCCATTTTTCTTCAAGTTTTTTACTAAGCTCTGCAAGCTCAAGAACTGTAAGTGAAGATAATGACTCTGATAATTGTTCTATATTTACTGACATTTTTTTCCTATATTTTAAGTTAATTATTATTGATTTATTGAGTTTTTAATGTTGCCAAACCTTTTTGCGGAGCAGAAAGAATTCTAACAAAATTTGTTTGAGCACCTTTGAGTAATCCAACAAAAGAAGCTCTCACCTCGTCTAAAGAACCAAGTTTTGCCATTTCTTTAATGGCATTTTCGTTAATTAGAGATTTATTAAAAAAACCAGTGATAATTTTTAATGTCTCAATTTCTTTAGACTTATCACTTAAGGTTTTTGCTAATGCAACTGGATCTTGCGAATATAAGACTGCAGTTGGACCAGTAAGGTGAGATTGAAGAATTTCAAGATGCGTTCCTTGAATTGCAACTTTAACTAAAGTATTTTTGGCAATTTTCATTCCGCATCCTTTAGCTTTTAATGCAACTCTAAAATCATAAAGTTGTTTATCACTCATTCCGCGATAGTGAATAATTGCAATAAAGGCATTGCTAATAAGCTTGTCCTTAAAATATGCAACTAAATTTGCTTTCTCATTTTTATTCATTTTCTAAAAAATTCTATTATTCAAAATTATAATGATTCGACTGCAACCTGCACGGATGGTCCCATTGTAGAATTTAAATAAAATTCTTTAATGTATCTTCCCTTTGCTGTTTCAGGCTTTGCATCCTTAATAGCCTTGATCACAACCTTAAGATTTTCAATCAAATTGTTATTGTCAAAATTTATTTTACCAATTAAACAATGAACTGTTCCTGCTTTATCATTTTTAAAATCAACCTTGCCTTTCAATGCTTCACTTACCGCTTTTTTAATATCGTTAGTGACTGTTCCATTTTTTGGACTTGGCATCAAACCTCGCGGCCCAAGCTTTCTAGCAATTTTGCTAATTTTTTGCATAACATCAGGGGTAGCAATACAGCAATCAAATGCCAAGAAACCTCCGTCAATTTTAGCAATTAAATCTTCAAGGCCTGCCATTATTGCACCTGCCTCAATTGCGATTTTAGCTTGTTCTTCATTTGCAGTGAAAACGATTGCTCTGATTTTTTTTCCTGAACCATGAGGTAAAAGAATTGAACCCTTTACGGCTTGATCAGATTGCTTAGCATCTATTGAAAGATTAACTGCAATGTCAACAGATTCAATAAATTTTCGTTCTTTCTTGGCAAGTTCTTTAACTTTGACAATTCCTTCTTCGATTGAAGCAACTGAAATTTTTTCAGCTATTTGCTTTTTGGTATTTTTTGTTTTTTTCATTTTCTAAAAATTTAATCTACGACTTCGAGTCCCATTGATAATGCTGATCCAGCGACCATGCTAATGCATGCCTCAAGGTCAGTTGCATTCATATCAACCATTTTTTTCTTTGCAACATTGGCAATTTGAGTCTTGGTAATTTTTCCTGCGCTATCTTTTCCAGGATTTGAAGATCCTTTGGTAAGTTTTATTTCTTTTTTAATCAAAAATGAAACGGGAGGACTTTTAGTGGTAAAAGTAAAACTTTTATCCTTATAAGCAATTATGGTTACGGGAATTGGAGTTCCGATATCATAATCAAATTTTAAAGCATTAAATTGCTTACAAAATTCCATGATATTTAAACCTTTTTGACCCAATGCAGGACCAATTGGAGGAGCTGGATTTGCTTTGCCAGATGGCACTTGAAGCTTAATTAAGCCAAGTATTTCTTTTGTTTGTTTTTTTGTCATAAATAAATTGATTTATGTGGCACGAGTTTTAAGATAAACTTCTTTTAATTATAACTTGATATCACAATAACAATTAAATTAATTATAAATTAATTGTTATTGTGATAAATTCGTTAAAATTAACTAAACTCACGATTTTGTAAATATAAAATTATAAATTGTTAAAAGATAGTTAGTTACATTCTTTATAACTTTTAAACTCGATATTAATAAAATCTTCCACTAATTTTTTAATATTTTTTCTAAATAAGATTTAAATTTTATTCTTAAAAAAATCATTTGCAACAACTTTTTTAAGAAACTTTTTCAACTTGATTTACATCGAGTTCAACTGAAGTTGCTCTTCCAAAAATTAATACAGAAATTTTAATTTTTTGCTTTTCGGCATCATAATCTTCAACGACTCCCGTAAAGGATTCAAATGGTCCTTCATTTATTTTTAGGGTTTCACCAATATCGAAATTGAGATTTTTATTATCAGCAACTAATTGCTGAGTTGAATTTAATATTTCATCCATTTTTTCTTGACTAACTGGCTGTGGATTATTTTTACCACCCAAAAAACCCATGACTTTTTGCACCGAATTAAT
>CAMCSJ010000045.1 GCA_945878005.1 Rickettsia typhi
TAATTATTAAAATAAAAATTTTAAATAATTTTAATTAAAAAATCATAAAAATTTTATTAAAGATAAGTAAAATTGCAAAATATTTTAACCAACTAAATCAAACTCAATGATAATTGTATTATCAAAGCATTTCGCCAATTTTTTTGGACTTTAAAATCTGTCGAGCTTTATGATATTTTTCATCATGCCAAAAAATTAGACATCCGTTACAACCCTTACCGCAACAACCTTCTTTGCCAATTCGTGGAGTTTTTGCAGATCTAATTTGATCAGCATTTTCTTGCTCCAAAACTTCTAAAGCTTGAAAATATTTTTTGCGTTTTTCTTGATATTTTTCTAGAGTGATTTTTTCAGACTCTAAACTATGAGATAATTTTCGAGTTTGAACTTTCAAATCTTCTGCTAAATTATTTAATTTTTCTTTTCTTGCCAAAGTAAATTCGGGAAGTAATTTTTTAATTTGGGAAATTTCAAATTGATGGAAATTTTTTCCCTCAATAATGATTTTTGGTTTTTGTCCACCATGAAGTTTATCGGTAATTTTATGATCTTTAAGATGATGAAATTCATAGATTCTAAGCAAAATTGGTTCTCGCTGAAATGGTGATAAAAATTCCAAAACATCTCCTGCTTCAATAAAATTTTTCGCTTCAAAAATTAAATTATCATCTTGCCATTCAACTACTCTTCCTGCATATTCATAACAACTTGTTGATCCAGTACTTTCATAATCTTGAGCAAAATCGCTTAATTGACCATCATGAAATGCTAAACTATATCCGCGATTCGCAATTGCATTAATTTCGTCAAGATAATCATCTGCATTCCAAACTTTTGGATTGGCGATATAATCATCAATTGCTGCACGATAAACTCTTGCAACACTTCCAACATAAAATTCAGTTTTATTTCTTCCTTCAACTTTAAATGAATCCAATCCTAAATCGATATATTCATTTAATTTTGGTAATAAACAAAGATCTTTTGCGTTGAGAATGTAAGATCCCTGCATGTCTTCTTCAAAAGGCATTAAACTTCCTGGACGAATTTCTTCTTCTAGAAAAAAATCAAAAAGATCTTTGTTATTTTCGTTAATTTCAATCTCATGTTCAGTATTATCTTTAAGTTTGATTTTTAATTTATAAGACCATCGACAAGAATGTGCACAACTTCCTTGATTCGCTCCTCTTTGCGCCATAAAATTTGACAATAAACATCTTCCCGAATAAGTCATGCACATTGATCCATGAATAAAAGTTTCAATTTTAATATCTGGACATTTTTTACGAATTTCTTTAAGTTCATCGAAACTAACTTCTCTTGCCATTACCACTAATTTTGCACCTTGTTTTTGCCAAAAATCTACCGTTAAATATGAACAAACATTCGCTTGAGTTGAAATATGCAACTCTAATTCGGGAGCATTTTCCTTGATGAATTGGAAAACTCCTGGATCAGAAACTATTAATCCATCTGGTTTAACATTTTTTATCGTCTCAATAAAATGAGGAAGTTTTTCAATGTCTTTATTGTGAGAAAATAAATTTAAAGTTAAGTAGATTTTTTTACCACGAAGATGAGCATATTCAATCCCTTCAACAACTTCTTCTAAAGTGAATGAAGATTTAACTCGCAAAGACATATCAGGTGTTCCGATATATACCGCATCAGCTCCGTAAAGAATCGCAGTTTTTAAGCGATCAAGATTTCCCGCAGGAAGAAGTAATTCAGGTTTTTTCATAATTTAAATTAAATTTTTGATTTTTATTTTGTATTTTTGGTTTTTGTAATTTTGCATTTTAGAATTTTTCCTTAGAATTTTTCCTAAGAATTTTTCCTTGGAATTTTCCCTTAGAATTTCCCCCAAGAATTTTATTTAGATTTTTTTGGATTTATATTTTAAAAAAACCAATTATCACTTACTTTTCTTAAATATTTATTAAAAAGTAATCTTAATTAACTGTTAATTTTTTTGATAATTTTAATTATTAACTAATAATTTTCAACAAATTTTAACTACAAAATATCAGTCAATATTTTGATATTTTTTTAAAACAAAATTAACTTCTCCAAAATCAATAATTTTGCCATTGGAGATAATTCCTACTTCATTGGCAATGCTTTCAATAACTTCCAAATTATGAGAAATTACGATGTAAGTTATTTCATTATGAGCTTGAATTTCTTTTAATAAATTCAAAATTTCACATTCCACAACATGATCAAGTGATGAGGTTGGTTCATCTAAAATTAATATTTTTGGCTTAACAATCAAAGCTCGACCAATTGAAATTCTTTGTCTTTGTCCACCCGAAAGTTGATGAGGATAGCGATTTTGTAAATCTTTACTCAAATGTAATTTTTCGAAAATTTCATCAACTTGTTTTTGAATAATATTTTTAGGATAATTTTGGATTATTAATCCTTCCTTGACAATATCATTAACTAACATTCTAGGATTTAAACTTGCGAATGGATCTTGAAAAATAATTTGTACTAATTTTCGTAATTCTTGATTATTTTTTTTCCAAATTTTATTGCCAAAATATTTGATTTCACCTTGTTGCGATAAATCATTTCGCAATAGATTACACAAGGCTAGAGCTAAGGTAGTTTTTCCCGATCCACTTTCACCAATTATCCCAAGATTTAAACCATTTTTAACATTAAATGTTAGATTATTATTTAATAAATTTTTTTTATTACTTACTGTTAAATTCTCAATTTCAATAATTTTTTTGTGATTATTGTGATTAATTTTTTTGGGATAAAATTGATTTAGATTTGGGGATATTTTATTGCCAATTTCAATAATTTCATCCGCTAATTTTGTAACAATTTTACGATTATGAGTAATCAATAAAATTGATAAATTAAAATTATTTGCTAATTTTTTTAGTAAATTCAAAATTTCATTTTGAACACGATTATCTAATGCGGTAGTAGGTTCATCGGCAATTAAAATTTTAGGATTATTTGCCAAGGCAATTGCAATCATCACTCGTTGTTTTTGTCCACCCGAAAGTTGATGAGGATAGCAATTTTTTCTAAAATTAAATTCTTCCAATTCAACAATTTTTAACAATTCTTCAATCCTAAGATTTAAATTTATTTTACTAATTTTAGGATTGTGAATTAAAATTGCTTCAGCAATTTGATGATGAATTTTATGCAATGGATTAAGAGCACTATTTGGATCTTGAAAGATTAACGAAATTTCTTTTCCACGAATTTTTGTTAATTCCTTAACTGATAATTTTAATAAATCACGATCATTAAAAATTATCTCTCCAAAAACTTTAATATTTTTGTTAATATGCTGATGCAAATTTAAAATTGCCAATGCAATTGAAGACTTGCCTGATCCGCTTTCTCCAACAATTGCGGTGATTTTTCCTGCATTTAATTTACAATTAAAATCTTCAATAATTTTTTTGTTATTCCCAAAAGCAATATTTAAATTTTTTATGCTTAAGATCATAAAAAATTAAAATCTATTTGCACCAATTCTTAAACGCAAAGCATTAAGCTTAATAAAACCCTGCGCATCTTTTTGATCGTAAACTTGATCTTCCTCAAATGTCACATGAGCCATTGAATATAAGCTCTTAGCGGATTCTCGAGCAATGACATAAACTCCACCTTTATAAAGTTTTAACTTAACTTTTCCTTCAACATGTTCTTGACTCTTATCAATCAATGCTTGAAGCATTAATCTTTCAGGTGAAAACCAAAAACCATTATAAATCAAACTTGCATATTTTGGCATTAATTCATCCTTAAGATGTGATGCTTCTCGATCTAAAGTAAGCGATTCGATTGCACGATGAGCTGAAAGTAAAATCGTTCCTCCGGGAGTTTCGTAAACTCCGCGAGATTTCATTCCAACAAATCGATTTTCAACCAAATCTAATCTCCCAATTCCATTTTTTCCACCAATCTCATTAAGCTTAGTTAAAATCTGCGCTGGAGACATTTTTTTTCCATCAATTGCAATCGCATCTCCTTTGGCAAATTCAATTTCGACAATTGAAGGTTGATCTGGAGCATTAAGCGGATTAACAGTTCGCTGATAAACATATTCGGGAGCTTCAATGGCTGGATCTTCCAAGACCTTTCCTTCGCTAGAAGTATGCAATAAATTAGCATCAACTGAATATGGAGCTTCTCCGAGTTTGTCTTTAGCAACTGGAATTTGGTGTTGAGTTGCGTAATCAATCAATTTGGTTCGAGAATTTAAATCCCAAATTCGCCAAGGAGCAATGATTTTAATATCAGGTTTATTGGCGTAATATCCGAGTTCAAAACGAACTTGATCATTCCCCTTCCCCGTTGCACCATGAGCTACTGCATCAGCTCCAACTTGTTTGGCAATTTCAATTTGACGCTTTGCAATTAACGGACGAGCAATCGAAGTTCCAAGCAAATAAACTCCTTCATAAAGAGCATTAGCACGAAACATTGGAAAGACATAATTTCCAACAAATTCTTCGCGAAGATCTTCAATGAAGATTTCTTTTACTCCCAGCATTTGGGCTTTTTTTCGGGCTGGTTCTAATTCTTCTCCCTGACCTAAATCAGCTGTGAAAGTAACCACTTCGCATTGATATTTCTCTTGAAGCCATTTCAGGATTACTGAGGTATCTAGTCCTCCCGAATAAGCCAAAACAATTTTGTTAATTTTTTTTTCAGTCATAATTTTTTATTTTAACAATTGATCTATAAAAATTTTCTACTATTTTTATCGATAAATTTTAACTATCAAGTATCGAAATTTTAAATTTGTATTATCACAATTTTGATTTCACAATTTTGATAATTTTGAAGTTTATAATTTTATTGCAAGTTTTAGAAATATCATTTTTCAATAAATCAGTTTCAAATTATTTTAAAAAAAATTTATCAAAATGTTAAAAATATCCGAAATAACATCTCAATATTATTTTAGTGATTACACTACAGAATCATTACTTGAGCTATTAAATCAAGAATTTAAATGCGATATTAATTCGCTTAATAAAAAATTAATTAATAGTGAATATCAAGTATTTATAGTAATAAATACTCAAAATAGCGAAGTATGCGGAATTGTTGCGTATAATATTATAAATAGCTTATCTTCGTTAAAATATCTTGAGATTTATAACTTTATAATTAAAAACAATAGTAATTCACAAAATTATGCTCAACTAGCAATTTCATCAATTGAAGACATTGCCAAAAAAAATAAATGTGAATCAATTGCTGTAAAATTAACGACTAAAAATGTTTTTTTACAAAAAATATTTGCCTTACAAAAATATAATTTAGATCAATTTACATTTGAAAAAAAATTAGCGAATGACTAAAAAAATTAACAAAACTAATCGCAAAAATAAAAATAAAAAAAGACCAAAGTTAAGTTATTATTTTCACAAATATTGTTTAATTCCTTTTAAAATTTTTCGGATTGCCATCATCGATACCATTAGACATGACGGGATCGAACATGCTGGATATTTAGCATTTCTTAGTATTTTATCACTATTTCCATCATTAATTTTTTTAATTTCAATTATCGGATTATTTGGTGCAAGTGAAATTGGTGTTGAATTTGTTAATAATATTCTTCATTCAATTCCCAAAGAAATGTCTCAAGCATTATCACCAAGAATTAATGAAATAATTTCAGGACCTGAAAATAGTTTTTTAACGATTGCCATTATTGGAGTTATATGGACTGCATCATCATCAGTTGAAGGTTGTCGAACCATTCTTAATCGAGCATATCGCGTAGCATTTCCTCCACCCTATTTACTTCGCAGATTATTTAGCATCATGGAATTTTTTATTATTATTTTTACCATTATCAGTGCAATTATTACTTTCGTTATCGTTCCAAGAATTCTTAAAGAATTTGAATATAAATTTAATTTTGTTTTAAATTTTGATTATGATTTTTTCTATTTGAGATATATTGCATTTTTATTTTTACTTGGAACTGCAACATCAATGCTTTATTACGCATTACCAAATGCAAAACAAAAAATTACCCAAACTGTTCCAGGATCAGTATTAGCAGTATTTTTATGGGTAGTTCTTGAACATTTATTTTCACTTTATCTTGAACAATTTCATCAATTAAATTTTGTTTATGGATCAATTGCAGGAATTATAATTTCCTTAATGTTTTTTTATTTGATAAGTCTAATTTTTATTCTTGGAGCAGAATTTAATTATCACTTTCATCGCACTTATCAGGTATTTTTAAAAGTTGCAAAAAAATAGTAAGATTATGTTTCTTCCTTCTTGGCCAAATCCTAACAATATGCATCACATCGATTTAACTCTTGATCGAGTTAAATTATTATTGGAAAGATTAAATAATCCCCATCACAATTTACCTCCAACTATTCACATTGCAGGAACAAATGGCAAAGGTTCAACTACTGCATTTCTTAAGTCAATTTTCAATCAAACAGGTTATAAAGTTCACCGATATACCTCTCCGCATTTGGTAAATTTTAACGAAAGAATTGAATTATCTGATGAGATTATTGATGATGATTTTCTCAATGAAATTTTAAATGAGGTTAAATTAGCTAGCGAAATTAAACCCAAAATTCCAGTTACTTTTTTTGAAGGAACAACCATTGGAGCTTTTTTAGCATTTAGTAGAATTAAAGCTGATATTTTAATTCTTGAAACTGGCATGGGTGGAGAATTTGATGCAACCAATGTTATCAATAATCCGCTATGTTCAATCATTACCACAATTGATTTTGATCATCAACAATATCTCGGTGATAATTTATCTAAAATTGCTTCTGCAAAAGCAGGAATTATTAAAAAAAATTGTTTAACAATTACCACTAGCCAATCACAAGAAGTAATTAAGGTTATTGAAGATAAAGCAAAATTGTTAAATTCTAATTTAATTATTGCTCCCGAATTTATTGCTAAAAACTTTAGCAATTTATCTGATCTTGAACTTGGTTTAAAAGGAGTTCATCAGCAAGAAAATGCAAATTTAGCAATTGCATTTTCTTTGATTCAAACTAGCTTTAAATTTAACAATCAACAAATTATTGAAGGCTTGAAAAAAGCCAATTGGAAGGCAAGATTGCAAGAAATTTTTGATCAAAAAATATTAAATTTATTACCAAAAAATTGTCAATTATTTTTAGATGGAAGTCATAATCTTCAAGGAGCTAAAACCGTTAAAAATTTTTTAAATAATTTTCCCACTAAAAAAATTACCATTATTTTTTCGATGTTAAATGATAAAAATTGTTGTGAATTTCTCAGCGAAATAACCACTTGCCAAAATTATCAAATTGCAGAAATTATTTTTATAGAAATGGTTAATCAGCCAAGGGCAATAAGTGTTGATGATTTTAGCGAAATTGCTAAAAAATTAAAAATAAATTTTAAAATTTTAAATAATTTTAGTGATGCGTTTAATTATATCAAGGAAACCCAGACTTCTCTAACCTTAATTACGGGATCATTATTTTTTGCTTCACAATTTTTAAAAGATTTCGATAATTTTAATTAAAAAAATAACTGCTAAAATGAGCGATAAAAATTAGATCTAAGGCAATAACTACCGATATTGTATTCCATTTAAAAATTGGCTGTTTTAAAAAAATAATCCGCAGAATTTTTTTAGGCATTTCTTTGCTATTTTGAATTTTAATTTTATTTTTTTCTTCAGGACTAAGCTGAGGTTTTTTTGGTTTGCATTTATTTAAAGCAAAAATATGCCATCCAAAATAAATGCAAATTATCAATGCCAAAAATACATCAATAGTTTTAATATTTGCAAAAAAAATCAATTTATTAATTACAAAATAAGACAATAAATATCCGCAAATTCCCCATCGATAAATCAACACATTAATCGTTTCCAATCCTTTATTAGCCTTACTAAAAGATTCTTCGATATTTTTAAATATTGATTTTTCCATAAATTAAATTTTTAAAATAATAATGATTTGATTTAAAATTAAATTAATCAAATTGTCTATTTTATTTGATCATTTTTTTAAGAGACTTTGGAATGTTGTGGCATTTTTTTTCCGGATTTATGATCAATATTTTTATCCATATTTTTATCGATTTGCGCAAATTGTGATTGCTGTTTCAACTCCTCTTGGACTCCTTGCCATGGCATTTCAAAATCAAAATTACGAAATTCCTGAAGAAGTTTGACTGGTTCATAAACTATTTCTTTTTTATCCTGATCATATCGCAATTCATGATATCCCGTTAATGGAAAATCTTTGCGAAGTGGATGTCCTTCAAAATTATAATCTGTTAAAATACGACGCAAATCATCATGACCTTCAAACTCAATTCCATACATATCAAATGCTTCTCTTTCATACCAATTTGCTGAAGCAAAAATTTTTGAAACTGATAAAGCCGATTCATTTTCGTTAATTGCAACTTTAACGGTTATGCGATTATTTAACTTGTAACTTAAAAGATTATAAATCACCTCAAACCTAGGAGTTCTGATCCCAAGCATATCAGCTCCAAAAAGATCAAGTAAAGTTTTAAAGGATAATTCTTGATCATCTCTTAAAAAAATCAACAAATCACAAATTTTTTCTTTAGCTACATAAATGATTAAATTGCCATTATTTATTGGCTCGATAATTTTAACATCACCAAATTTTTCTTTGATAAATTTAGATTGAAGATTTAGATCTTGAAACATAATTGAAATTATTTTTTAAAAATTTTTGGTGCAGGAAAATTTTGTTGTCTTTTAATTTTGCGTTGTAATACCAAAATTCCATAAAGCAATGCTTCTGCAGTTGGAGGACATCCGGGAACATAAACATCAACGGGAACAATACGATCACAACCTCTAACTACTGAATAAGAATAATGATAATATCCTCCACCATTTGCACAACTTCCCATTGAAATTACATAACGAGGTTCAGCCATTTGATCATAAACTTTACGAAGCGCAGGAGCCATTTTATTGGTTAAAGTTCCCGCAACAATCATAACATCCGATTGACGGGGAGATGGACGAAACACCATTCCAAAACGATCTAAATCATATCTACTCGCAGCAGTTTGCATCATTTCAACTGCACAGCAAGCAAGTCCAAAAGTCATTGGCCAAAGCGAACCCGTTCTTGCCCAATTAATTAAATCATCAAGTTTGGCAATTACAAATCCACGATTATTAACCTCATCAAAAGCTTGATTCAAAAGCAAATCCTGATTTAAAGGTGAAAGATTAGTCATAAAATTAAAATTATTTATTGTCAATTATCATTATTATATTTAAACAATAGTTAATAGCATTGATTATTTCCACTCAAGTGCTCCTCTTTTCCATTCATAAATAAATCCAACGGTAAGAACGCCAAGAAAAATCATCATTGATGAATAGCCAAATACCCCGATTTCTCTAAGAACCACAGCCCATGGGAATAAAAAAGCAATCTCAAGATCAAAGATAATAAACAAAATCGCTACCAAATAAAATTGCACTGTAAAATTACTTCTAACCTTACCCTGCCCTTCAAAACCGCATTCATAAGGCGAATTTTTTTGTTGATCAGGACGCATTTTATTGATAATAAAAGGGATCAAAATAATCACGATTGATAACCCAATCGAAATTGCTAAAAAAAGTAAAACTGGTAAAAATTGATTGGAAACATATTGCGCACTAGCAATTTTATCAATTACCCCAACTCCAGTAACTGAGTTAGCAATCTCTAAGCTAGAATCAAGATTTAAAGTTTGCGAATTATTCATTTATTTAAAAAAATTATTTGATGATTGAAATTAATAAATTCAAAAATATCTTAGATTAGTAATTTAACCATTTTAAACTTTAATTTAAAAGTTAAAATTTTAATTAACAAAATATTTTACGATTATTTTTCTTTAAAAAAATAAATCAATTAAAAAATTAACATTTTTAATATTCATGAAAAATACTTCTTACACGGCGATTATTACGCCTTTTAAAAATAATAAAATTGATGAAAAATCTTTTGAAAATATTATTGAATATCAAATCAAAAATGGCATTGATGGAATCGTTCCATGCGGAACAACAGGAGAATCTCCAACCCTTACTCACGAAGAACATAATCGCGTTATTGAATTAGCAATTTCAATTGCCAATAAAAGAATAAAGATCATGGCTGGAACGGGATCAAATTCTACTCAAGAAGCTGTTATCATGACTAACCACGCCAAAAAATTAGGAGCAGATTCTTGTTTAATCGTTTCACCTTACTACAATAAACCTACTCCTAGGGGAGTTTATTTGCATTTTAGCGAATTAAATAAATGTCAAATTCCACTTTACATTTACAATATTCCAGGAAGGTCAGTGATCAATATCAGTGATGAGAATTTAGCAAAAATCGCTAAATTAGAAAATATCGTAGGAATAAAAGATGCTACTGGAGATCTTGCTAGAGTAGCATCGCTTCGTTTATTAGTTGATAAAAATTTTGAATTTTTATCAGGCGAAGATGCAACTGCAATAGGATTTAACGCGATGGGTGGTAATGGAATAATTTCAGTTACTTCCAATATCGCTCCAAAAATGGTGAGTGATTTACAAAAATTTTGTGAAAAAGGAGATTACAAATCAGCCTTAGAATTGCAAGATAAACTCAATGATTTACATAGCGCAATGTTTTGCGAAACTAATCCAATTCCCATAAAATATGCAATGAGTTTAATGGGAATGTGTAGCGATGAAATTCGCCTTCCGCTTTGCGAACCTTCGTTAGAAAGTAAAGCTCGTATTAAAAATGAAATGAAAAAACTGGGGTTAATTTAAAAATTTCGGGCTCATCACTCCCCCTCAAAGGCTTACATCCCTACAATTTCGCTAAATAGTCTCGAAGCTCTCGGGCTCTAAGCTCCCCCCTTGAGGGCTTACGCCCCTACATTATTAAAAAAACCTGTACAATACTCGGACTCATCACTCACCCCTTGCGGGTGAGTCGACGAACAAGTCTTTACGGCAGTAAAGACTTAAGGAGTCGGTGGGGGGTCAAAAAAGCTAGAGATTCAAGGGATCTGACAACATATGAAAACTAGATTAAAAAAAATTCTAAAAAAAGCGATTTCTTGATTTAGATTTACGATCTTAAAAATATGAAATTTTTTTAAATAAAAATGAAAGTTTTTTTGAGATTTTTTTAAGGATTCTTTAGAAATTTTTTAGTTTAAAAGTAAAATCAAGAAATCGCCATTTTTAGATTTTTTTTTGTTTTGCTTTTTTAAATGTTGCTACATCCATTGAAACTCTAGTATTCTGACCCCCCACGATTTAGAAGGACTTAACTACCGTTAAGCCCTTCTAAATCTGCTCCCCCTCAAGGGGGGAGCTAGGTGCTCGAAGGTTTTTGTGAGTTTGTGAAAATTTGTAGGGATTTAAGCCCT
>CAMCSJ010000046.1 GCA_945878005.1 Rickettsia typhi
CGCCATTATTATAAAAATTTTATTTAAAGTATTTTATATCTTGCTAGATCCCCTGTTAATCTAGCTTTTTAACCCCCCACGGCTCCCAAACCGCAACTACCGTTGCGATTCGCTCGCCTGCTCCCCCTCAAGGGGGGAGCTTAGAGCCCAAGAGCTTCGGGACTATTTAGCGAAATTGTAGGGATGTAAGCCCTCAAGGGGGGAGTTATGAGTCCGTAAGCGTTTCAAGTATTTCTGTAAATTGTAGGGATGTAAGCCCGCAAGGGGAGAGCAATAGATCGAGAGCTTCGAGACCATTTTACAAATTTTAGGGATGTAAGATATCAAGACCGATATCAACTGCTCTAATCGAGTGAGTAAGGCTTCCAATTGAAATATAATCAATATCAAGATCGCGATAATTTTTGATATTTTCTAAATTAATTCCTCCCGAAATTTCGATGATAATTTTTGAATTTGCTCGACGAATTTGAGTGATTGATTTAATTAAATTTTTGCGATTCATATTATCAAGCATGATGATATCGGGATTTGATTTCAATGCTTCAAGCACTTGGAAATATTGATCGCATTCAATTTCAGTTTTTAAATTTTGATATTTCTTTTTGCTCGAAGAAATTAATTCGTTAATATTTTTTTCACTGCTTGCCAAGTGATTATCTTTGATTAAAATTTGCGAAGATAAATTATGGCGATGATTTTTTCCACCTCCACAAATTACTGCATATTTTTGCAAGAAACGATATCCTGGTAAAGTTTTACGAGTATCAAGAATTGATATTTTAGGATTGTTAAGAGCTCTTACAAATTGATTAGTTGTAGTTGAAATTCCGCTAAGATGTTGAATAAAATTCAAAATTATTCTTTCGCTAGCAAAAATTAATCGAGCACAACCTTTGCCTTGAGCAATTGTCTCGCCTGATTTGAAGCTATCTTTATCATTTCCAAAAAACTCAATATTAATTGAAGAATTTTTAAATTTTTTAGTTTGTTTTAATTGCTTAAAAACTTCTAAAATAATTTCTTTTCCACAAAAAATAATCGGCTCTCTAGTCTTGATAGCAAAAGATGTTTGCGAATTTTTGGCAAGAGATAAATCTGAAGTTTTATCGTTAAAAACTCGATCTTCAGTAAATGCTAAAGAAATTAGTTTGGCTAAATTTTGTTGAGACATTTTCGAGGATCAAATTTTTTTTGTTTAAAATTGGCTAAATTTTTTTTAATAAAATAGCGCATAAA
The DNA here is from genome assembly GCA_945878005.1 of Rickettsia typhi. GTDB lineage: Bacteria > Pseudomonadota > Alphaproteobacteria > Rickettsiales > UBA1997 > CAILUF01. The sequence continues at coordinate 1,240 of CAMCSJ010000046.1, forward strand.
ATTCATTTCTTCAGCAGTGATTTTATGAATGCCATTTTCGCTTTCTGTAAGAATTTTACTAATCACTTGAAAGGCTAAACAATTATCACCTTTGACTTTGGCGATAAAGGCAGGCATTTGCTTGGTCCAAAGCGGTGCATCTTTGGCTTGATTACTTGCCAATTGTTGTGCTAAGGACATTGCTAAATCTAAATCTTTAATATCATTTCTTGCTATTTGGGTTGCTTGAAATAACCACCACCAATGCTTGTCAACATTGTTAACAGAATGCTCTTGAAGATATTTTACCAATAATCTTAAATCAGATTCTTTACTGGTATTGCTGTAATAATAACTGGCAAGCGATGGAATTAATCGGGAGTTATTGTCAATGGTATCAAGCTTGCTCATCCATTGATAGAGACGCTGATAATCGTAATTTTTAAGACTTACAAAACCAGCAAAAACATCGCCCATATTTTGCAATCTTACTCCAAGAATACGAAATAAAAATTGATTATCACCAAATGATAAAATTTTGATAATCGCTTGACTTGGAGCTTGAGGAACAATCTCAATTGGGGAATGAATCGATTCAGTTTTTTTCCAAAAAAATATTTGAGCAATGAAGCATAAAATGAAAAGCCCAAAGAAAATGCGATGGCAATAATGATGATAAAAAATTGGGTCAAAAAATTTTGCCATATTTAAAGCATTAATCTTAAGTTTCAGTGCTGTAATTAGGAGATTCAGAAGTTATTGAAATGGAGTGAGGATGCGATTCTCTAAGACCCGAATTGGTAATTCTAACGAAATCACAATTATTTCGCATTTCTTCAATTGTAGCATTTCCTGTATAACCCATTGCTGATTTTAATCCACCAATTAGCTGATGAATAACATCGGCAACTGATCCTTTATAAGCAACTCTTCCTTCAACTCCTTCGGGAACTAATTTCATTTTATCGCTAACATCTTGCTGGAAATAGCGATCTGCTGATCCACGAGCCATTGCTCCAAGCGATCCCATTCCACGATAAACTTTGTAAGATCTTCCTTTAAATAAAACAATTTCCCCAGGAGTTTCTTCAGCTCCAGCTAATAATCCACCAAGCATTACTGCACTTGCTCCACCTGCAATTGCTTTGGCGAGATCTCCAGAAAAACGAATTCCACCATCCGAAATTACTGGCAATTTAATTTTATCACAAAATTCCAAAACATCAAATAACGCTGATAATTGTGGAACTCCAACTCCTGCGATAACCCGAGTTGTGCAAATTGATCCTGGGCCAATTCCAACTTTTAAAGCATCTGCTCCAACATCAAATAAAGCTTTACCTGCTTCTTTAGTGGCGATATTTCCAGCGATAATTTCTTGTTTAGGAAAAAGTTTTTTTAATTCTTTAACAGTGTTAATTACTCCAAAAGAATGACCATGCGCGGTATCAACGACGATGATATCGCTTCCTGCTTCGATTAAACTTTCCGCTCTTTTAATTCCATCTTTTCCAACTCCCGTAGCACTTGCAACTAACAATCTTCCTTCGCTATCTTTTGAAGCTATTGGAAATTGTTTGGTTTTTTCTAAATCTTTTCCCGTCATTAAGCCAATGCAATTTCCAGAATTATCAACGATGATGATTCGTTCAATTTTATGACGATGTAATAAAATTCTTGCTTCGTTTTTAGTGATATTTTGTTTGGCAGTAATGAGATTATCTTTGGTCATCAATTCTTTGATGGATTGTTTTTTATCAGTTGCAAAACGAACATCGCGATTGGTAATAATTCCCACCAGCTTATTGGAAGAATTTTTTACTACAGGAATTCCTGATATTTTATGATTAGCCATAAGAGCAAGAGCATCACCAAGAGTAGCATCGGGATTGATTGTCAAAGGATTAACGACCATTCCTGATTCAAATTTTTTAACTTTTTTTACTTCTTCGCTTTGATCTTTAATTGAAAAGTTTTTGTGGATACAGCCTAATCCTCCAGCTTGAGCCATGGCAATTGCCAATCGACTTTCGGTTACGGTATCCATCGCTGCAGAAATAATCGGAATTTCTAAAGAAATATTTTTGGTGATACGAGTTTTAGTGTTTGCTTCACTAGGTATTACCTTAGAAAATGCTGGTTTAAGGAGGACATCATCAAAGGTTAATGAAGGAGGTATTATTTCGATATTTTTACGATTTTTGGTCATATTAAATGCCACTTGAAATTGATAAAAGTGCTTAGTTTTTAATAAAAACTAAAATTGCTAAAGATTGCTAAAAATTGCCAAAAATTTAAATAAGATTTAAAAAATTTATAATGATTTTTAAAAAAATAATTATTTTTAAAATTATCAATTTCAAAACTATCAAAATTAATTTAACAAAATTAATTTTAAGATTACTCTTTAGCTATGCGAATCAAGTTTAAGCTCAATCAATTTTAATGCAACAAAAATTTTCTTTGAAAAATCAAAGTTAAACATTTAAAAATGGTAAAGTTATTAATTAAATTTTTTTTATGACATCTCAAATTGAAAAACTTTGCGAAGAGCGAAAAATAAGACTTACAGAAAATCGTCGAATTGTTGCAAGAGTAGTATCGCAAAGTGATGATCATCCCGATGTTGAAGAGGTTTATCGTCGAGCTTTAAAAATTAATTCACGAATCGGAATCGCAACGGTTTATCGCGCATTGAATATGTTTGAGGAGGTGGGATTAATTGCTAGACATGATTTTTTATCTCGCGGAAGATCTAGATATGAAAAGCTCGATAGCGATGATCATCATGATCATTTAGTTGATATTTCTAATAATGAGGTTCATGAATTTTATCATGAAGAATTAGAAAAATTAAAAGAAAAAATCGCTCGAGATCATGGATTTGAACTTGTAGGACATAGGTTAGAGCTTTATTGTCGACCAATTAAAAAATAATTTTATGAATAATTTATTGGTTAATTTAATCACTTCGCAACTTGATTTTGAAGGAGCTAGGCAAGATGAAAAATTTGTCCAACTTTTTTCAAATCTTTATCGAATTGAATTATTTAAAGAAGGTTTGGATTTAATTTTAACAAAATTACAACAGAAAAATTTATTTTTTGAAGTAAGGTATATCAAGGGTTGGGATACAAATATTGGTTGTTTTTTAACAGAAAATAATGGGTTTTTAGATCGCAATTTAAATAAATTTTTTCCCAAAAAAAATCTCAAAATTATTTTACGAAGCTTGAATTATAATGTTTTGGCTCATGAAATGGCTCATGCATTGGAATATGAAAGTGGAGTGAAACTTGGTGAAGAATTTCGTCAAGCAATAGGATTGGATATGAAAGATCGCCAAGCTAATCAATTGGCATTAAGATCGCAAATTCAGCGATTGATGGTTGATGCATTGAAAGCTTATAAACCTCATCAATTTTTATCGGAATTATTTGCTCGATATTTTGAATTGCTAAGTATTTCGCGAAATGTCATTAGCAATGGTGATTTCACTACTTTAGAAGTAATGGATTTTTTTGTTAATACTACCAAATTTATTAAGGAAATTTTTAATCCAGAAATTCAAAAAATTACTGATCAAAAAATTTCCCAAAATACTTTTGAAATTGTAAAAAATGTTAAATTAATTTCACCCGATTTAGATTTTTCTTCGCGAGTTGAATCGCGAATTCAAAAAAATTCGGGATCATTTGCAAAAGGCATTAAATCAAATGCTTCTTGGCAAGCAAGCTATCAAAAGACTCAAGAAATTGATGAAAAAAAATCATAAAATTATCGCATAAAATATGGCAGTTTATACAAAAATTAATCAACAACAAATTCACGATCATCTTAAAAATTATTCGATTGGAAAATTAGTTGATCTCATTGAAATTGTAGATGGAATTGATAATTCAAATTTTATTTTACAAACTAATTTTCAAGAAAATAATCATCAAAAAATTATTAATAAAAAATTTATTTTAACAATTTTTGAAAAAAGAATTGACGAAAAAGATTTACCATTTTTTATAAATTTAAAATTACATCTTGCTAAAAAAGGAATTAATTGTCCATTCCCGATCCTTGATAATAAAGGAGAGGTAATCACAAAAATTGCTAATAAAAATTCGGTAATAGTTAGTTTTCTCGAAGGTAAAACCCTAAAACCTGTTAATGATGGTTATTATGAATCAATAACTGTTAATCACTGTAGGGAAGTAGGATCAATTTTAGCAAAAATGCATCTTAATGCTTTGGATTTTTCTGAGAAAAGAATTAATGATTTATCGGTAAAAAATTTTTCAAAATTATTTGCAAAATTTAGTAATTTAGTTGATCAATATCATCATGATTTAAAAGCTGAAATTACTGAAAATATTAAATTTGTTGAAAGCTTTTGGATTGAAAAAAAAATTGATCAAATGCCTAGTGCTCCAGTGCATCTTGATTTATTTCCCGATAATGTTTTTTTTAAAAATGATCAATTATCAGGAGTAATAGATTTTTATTTTTCAGCAAATGATTTGTTAATTTATGATTTGGCAATTATTGTTAATGCTTGGTGTTTTGATCGCGAAAATTTTAATCAAAATAAATTCATAGCATTAGTTGATTCTTATAAAAAACTAAGAAATATAAATAAAAATGAAGAAGAATTCTTAGAAATTGCATTACTTGGTGCAAGTATGAGATTTCTTCTTACAAGGCTTAATGACATGTTTTTTACCGAAAAAAATTCATTAGTAAAAATCAAAGATCCCATGGAATATTTACATAAAATGAGATTTTTTAAAAATAAAATAAAATAAATTATGATTAAAACTAATTTTTTTGGCAAGGAATGTATCGTTGATCGAGGACTTAAAAATCTTGATAATCTTGCTTATAACTTAAAAGTTCAGCGATTTAATTTTCAAAATATTTTAATGTTAAATCAGGTTCATGGCAAGGAAGTTATCGTGATCGATAATAAAAATAAAATTTATAGCGATCTAGAAAGACCAAAAGCTGATGGCATTGTTAGCAATTTAAAAGAAGTGGTATTAGGAATTATTACTGCAGATTGTTCGCCAATTTTGTTTTTTGATGATGAAGAAAAAATAATTGGAGCATGTCATGCAGGATGGCGAGGAGCTAAGTTAGGAGTAATTGAACAAACCATCAAAGAAATGCGATTACTTGGTGCTAAAAATATTTCTGCTAAAATTGGTCCAATGATTCAACAGCAATCTTACGAAATTTCTTTAGAATTTTACAATGATTTTATCGAAGAAAATATTGATAATAAAAAATATTTTATGACAATTGGTAATTCTTCAAAAATGTTATTTAACCTTTGTAAATATGTTGAAGATAAGCTTGTAAGAAATGAGATTTTATCAATTGAAAATAGTGCAATTGATACTTACTCAAATGAGCAAAATTATTTTAGCTATCGCAGATCGAATCATCATAATCAAACAGATTGTGGAAGAAATATTTCGGTAATTGCCATAAATTAAAAGGCTAAATAAAAAAATAAAATTAAAAATAAAATTTGGCATTTTTTAAAATATTTTAAATTGTAAATAAATGGTGATATTTTGTTAATATTTATGAGAATCAATTAAAAAAAATATAAAACAATATTTTATGAGAAAATTATTATTTTTAGTTAGCTTGTGTTTTTATTCACTAAATTCTTACGGGATTCAAAATAATTTAAAATCATCAGAACCACAAAGCTCTAATGCTAATCAATCATCTTTAACTCTGGAAAAAATCATCGTAACTGCTCCAAAAGCTTCATTAACTAGCGATGATTTTTCTACTGCTCAAGAAAAAATTAATCAAATTTCTGGATCAACTGCCTTGATTAACGGAAAAGATTTGCAAAATAAATTTAGCTATAATGTTAAAGATATGTTTGATTATGTTGCAGGAATAGTTGCTCAAAGTAAGGCTGGACAAGAATCTCGCTTATCAATTAGAGGATCGGGATTATCTCGCAATTATCACTTGCGAGGAATCAATCTTTATCAAGATGGAATTCCAATTAACCTTGCTGATGGATCTGCAGATTTTCAAGATATTGATTCTAATGCATTTGATCACATTGAAATTTTTAAAGGAGCAAATGGTCTTCACCTTGGATCAGCAACTTTGGGTGGAGCAATTAATTACATTTCACCTACGGGATATAATTCTTCGATTTTAAAATCATCAATTGAAACGGGAAGTTTTGGAACCTTAAGAGCCAATTTATCATCGGGAAAAATTCTTGGTAAATTTGATTATTTCACATCACTTTCCAATTATCATTCTGATGGATATCGCAATCAAAATTCGCAAAGCGAAATTAAATCTTTTAGTAATTTTGGATATAAAATAAATAAAAATTTAGAGAATCGAACTTACCTAACCTTGGTAAATTCTAATTTAGAATTACCAGGTGGAATAACTCGTGGTCAATTAAATTCAACTCCAAAAAAAGCTAATGACTTCAATATTTCCAATCAACAAGAGCGAAATTTTAATTTATTTCGTCTTGCCAATAAAACTTCTTTTCGAAGTGAAAATATTTCTGGCAATGCTGGATTTTTCACTAATATCAAGGATTTAGACCATCCAATTTTTTTATCATTTCAGCAAAAAACTAAACATTTTGGAGGTTTTATCGATGGAGTTTTAAAAAATAATTTAGCAAATTTAAATAATGAAATTTTATTTGGATTAAATTTAAGCACTGCAAACACTAATGCCAAAAGGTTTTCAAATCTCAATGGCAGTTCAGGAGAATTGGTTTTAAATGGCGATGAAAAATCAACTAATGCCATTTTTTTTGCTCAAGATAATTTATCAATTAATAAAAAATTAACTCTCAATTTAGGTTCGCAATTTATTTTTAGTAAAAGAGATTATCGAGATTTTTTCTTAAGTGATGGTAATCAAAGTGGCAAAAGATTTTATCACGGATTTAGTCCAAAATTTGGAGGAATTTATCAGCAAAATAAAAATTTACAATTTTTTAGCAACCTTTCTTCAGCCTATGAACCTCCTACTTTTAGCGAATTATCAGCAGGAAGTATACAAGGATTAAATAATATTTCTGCACAAAAATCCTATACCCTCGAAATTGGAACCCGAAAGATTAACGGAATTTTTAATTGGGATTTTACTCTTTATCGATCACATTTACGAGACGAATTAATTTTATTTGCAATTCCCTCAGCTAATTCCGAAGCAATTAATGCCAAAAAAACCATCCATCAAGGTTTAGAATTAGCATTTGATAGTTCATATTTTTCAAAAATTCTTAGTCAAAATTCACAAAATTCTGGCGATAAAATTAAAATTAAAACTTCTTATAGTTTTAATGATTTTCGTTTTGTTGATGATTTAAATTATGGCAATAATAAAATCCCTGGAGCTCCAATTCACTATCTTCGCAGTGAAATTAAATATGAAAATTCTTTGGGATTTTTTATTGCTCCAAATCTTGAAATTTCTCCACGAGGATTTTTTATTGATTCAGCCAATACCATGCGAAGTCAAAGCTATTGGCTTTTGGGCTTAAATCTTGGTCATAATATCAATAAAAATTTTATGATTTATCTTGATGCTCGAAATATTTTAAATCAAAAACACTCCCCCACTACGGATGTCCTTGCCAAAGCTGAATCAAATAATCAAAATATTTATTTTCCAGGCAATGCCAGATCACTTTTTGCAGGTTTAAAATTTAAATGGTAAGAATTAAAAATACTTATTTTTAAAATTTTAAATGATTTCAAGCTGAAAAATTTTTCTTAAAAACAGCAATTTCCCTATCGATAATTCTAAAGCTTTTTAGCAATTTTTTTTAGATCAACCCTTATTTGAGAACCTCAAATAGCTATTATCAATTAATGATATTAGCTCCAAATCATATCAAAATAATTTTATAAATCTTTTTATAAAAATTGCCAAAATATTTTTATCCCAATAAAAACTACTTGCAAATTTATTTTTTATTTATAAATCTTAAAAAATAATTATTAACTTAAATATTATTAAATTTATATATGCAAAATTATTCAAATTATCCAAATTCTCAAAATCCTCAAAATCCTCAATTTTCAAATTCAAGAGGTGGACCAGCTTTTACTAGTCCAGAACTTCATCGTCCATTACAACATAATCAAGTCCAAGCAAATACTATTCTACAAAATCATTATCAACTAAGAGCTGAAGGATTTGCCTCACCACTTCAGGGCGCAGGAGCACCAGCTTATTCATTTTATCAACAAGATCAAGGGCCTTTTCCTGCTCAACCAGTTCGTTATTTATCTGGGCGAGAAATGATTGAGCCCACAAGATACCAAGCCCAAACATATGCATCAAGACCACCAGTAATGGAGCTACCAAGTTCTTATGCTGAATCTGGAATTTCTCAACAATCTTTATCACTTTATGAGAGAAGAGTTGCAACACAAGATTCGAAGCAAATATTCCAATTGCCACCCGAATTATTTTTATTAGTTACTCAACCAAAAATTGAACTTAAGCAAGGATTTTTTGAAGTTGAAGGAGTTAATCCAAGGCTTAAAGAAATAATTGAAAAAAATCTTATTGAAAATAACAAGAGAGTTCTTGCTGAATTTTTTAATGATGGAAATAAACAGCCTCAAGATATTACCGCGCAAATTGACATCTTATCTTCTTCATTGCAAACACAATATGATTCGCTTAAAAATCCCCCTAGATCAACTGGTCAAGTGGCAAGAAGTTTTTCATCCCCTGAACATATGAGACCAAATGGACCAAATGAAGCAGATGCAAAGGCAAATAATTATTTAAAATTAAGATTAAATGCATTGATAGAATCCCTTTCACAAATTGAAAGTGAACAAACTTATAATGAAATTAAACAATGCTTATCTCGATTAGTTGAAGTTAATAAAGAAATTACACTCGATCAAAAACATAATGATTTACTAGCTTTATCTTATCAAGAAAGCAGATCATCTAGTCCTTTATCAAGCCCTGCATCACTTCAACAAAGAGAAAATAGAGGTTTGGCTCAGTCCCGTCTCCAGGAATTGACAAGGAGAATTGAAGAATTGCAAACACAAAATGCAGAAATGCAAAACTTGTTTACCGAAAGCCAAAAATCATTTGTAGCTGAAAATCGGAAATTGAAAGAAGCAAATCAACAAATTGAGCATTTAACTCAATCGAAGCAGGAAGATGAACTAACAATTTATCAATTAACTACAAAAATATCTTCATATGATCGTAACTCAGCAAGACTTCATCTTATTGCTCAACAAGAAATTGAAATTGAATCTGCGAAAGAAAAAATTACAGAGCTAGAATTTCAAAAGCAAGAATTAGAGACTCAACTTAGCGATGTATCACAAACTAATAAAGTTGAAAAAGATCAACTCGAGCAAAGATTGCAAGAAAAACAAACCGAAATTGAAAATCAGCAAAAAAAAATAGATGATTTGGGAAGTTTAATTGCTTTAGGTAAAGAAGGTGTCGAGTCAATGAATCTTGAAATCAGCGAAATACAAGAATCACTTTCAAAAGATATAGTAGAGTTTAAAAGTGATGCATCTAAACATCTTGAGGCTACGGATAGAATTATTTCAGAAGGAATGCTTAAACAAGAGGATGATAGTGAATTGATAAAAACCCTACAACAACAATTATCTAAAATTACAATGGAATTTGATGAATTGAAGAATTCCTCTAATGAATTAGACAGAACCCAAACTGATATAGATTCTACTAATCGTCGTTTGAAAGCATTATTAGGTGAAAGCCAAAGAGAAGTAAGTAAACTTAAGAAAAATTTAATTTCTGCATCTGAAATAATTAAGGAAAAAGAAGATAAATTAGTTGAAAGTGAAAGCCTAAGAAAAGAATTAACAGGAGAATCAGTTGTCGAAAAATGGCTTCCTGCATCAGGACCATCAGGTAATGAGCTAACAACTGAAGATATTGAAAGATTTACGAAATGGTCTGGTATAGATTTGACAAACGAAGAAATAATAAACAGGTTTTTAGCACAACAAAATTCCACAGCTCAACAAAGCCCCACATCAGAACAAGAAACTCAAACAACTGATTTACCAACGCAACAATTATCTCAAAGGGTTGATGCAATAGCTGTGGCGGGAGCTCCCTCAGCTTTGTATATTGCTGAAGCAATAAATGATACG
>CAMCSJ010000047.1 GCA_945878005.1 Rickettsia typhi
TTAGGTAATTCAGGTAATGATGGAACATCTGGAGATTCTTGATTTTTTAATAATTCAGGATCTTTTACTTCATTTTTAGCAATGGATTTTTCAAATTCAAAAACCGATTTACCACTATCATTAGGAGCAATTTGAGCATTCATATCAGGTAATACTTCTTCAATTTTTTCATCACTTACCTTCCCAGCTCCTCTAAAAAAGAAAAAATAAATCACTACGGTAATCAATATAGCAGAACTGATGATGATTACTAATTTATTATTTTTTAAAGAAGCAATAGAAGGACCAGAACTATCGATATCGACTGAGTCCTCATCGTTATTATCTGCGTTATTATTGGGATTTTGCTTTGGATTAGGAATTTTCATTTAAAATAAAACGGTAATTAAAAACATTTTTTAAGCAATTGGAAAATTTTTTAAACTAAGAAAATTTTTAAACTAAATATTTTAAATTAAAATAACTTTAAATCGAAAAGAAAATTTTTAATTTCATTAAATACTTTTTGATTACCTAAACCATGTATAATAACATGATTTTTAAATTCCAGTATTGATAAAACTTTATGTCGTGAATTAATTTTATTGTAAATATTTTGACCACTAATTGGGTTAACAACGGGATCATTATCCGCTTGAATAACTAGAGTTGGAGAAGTTATTAAGGATAGATTTTTTTGACATTCCTCCATCACCATTTCTAATTGAACAATAGCTGAAATATAATTTCTACTATAGTTAATATCGGGATTTTCTGGCTGATCATCAACATATTCAAGTTGCGCTTTATGAATGTTAAAATTTTCAAGAATGTCGTTATACATTTTAAAACCTTTGGCAAATTTTGAAGCAAAATTATTTAATATTAATGCTGAATTAATTGAAATAATTGCCGATAATTTTGAATCATTATTTTTTTTACTAGCGCTAAGTAAGGTCAATAAACCTCCCATTGAAAAACCAATCATAATAATTTTTTCACAAATTAGTGATAAAGCACAATAACCCATTTGCAAGGAATCATACCAATCCTGAGATTTACATTTACTGTGATCTAATGGGGTAGTTCCATGACCTTTAAGTCTAACAGCGTAAACTTTAAATCCTAACTCATTAAGAAAATTTGCCAAAGACTCAACTTCTTTAGGAGCTGATTTATAGCCATGACATAACACAATTCCGATTTTTTTAATATTGCTTTCTTGAGAAATTTGATAATTATCAAGAAAAAATGGCTTACCAATATTTTGATCTTTAGAAAAATTTTGATCAAAATTATTTTTATAATCTAATAAAAAATTATTTTTATCTATTTGACAAATTTCATTAAAAACTTTATTAGTTAATTCAACTTCCTCAAATCTTGCAACCCTTTTAACTATTGCATTGGCATAGTCTAATAAGGAAAATTCATTAGCAATAACATGAAGAGTATTTTCTAAACGTATTTCATGAAAATCTAGATTTTTTTCAAAGGAATTTTTATCGATTTCAATGATATTATTTTCACAAATTGTTATAATTTTTTGATTAATTGCTAGTTCAAAAACATCATCAAATTCATGAAATTTTTCATCAGCAAAAATTTTAAAAATATGATCAATTGCAATACTTTGATTACATCGATAATTCTTACTTTTATTAATTAAAATTGACGAATAATAAATTATTTTTTTGAGATGATTAACTGAAATTTTATCATCTGAGAAATGAGTTAGACTTGAAATAAAAATATGATCAAAATTAATTTCACAATCATTATAAATTCTTTCCATGAAATCACTAGTAAGCTTAGAGCGATAATAGCGTAAAATAAAATTATTTTTGGTTTCTTTCTTAATTATTGGAATTTGATTAATTACTAATCTTTTATTTTTAACATATTTGGCAAGATCTATTGGCTTACTAAAGTGAATATTAATTTCAGATCCCATGAGAATATTTCCTTCAATTTCAAGCTCTTCGGCAATTTGCGGAGGAATTCTTTTTATAAGCCGATTAGCAATCGATTGAATTTTATTTTTACCTGGTCTGATAGGATAATAAGTTATGTTAAGTGGAACAATTTGAGTTTGCAGATGATTCAAATTTTGATGATATTGTACATCAAAATTATCACTTAATTCCTTAAGAAGTGCAAGATCATTTTTTTTATATGCTTCAATGATATCATGCCTTATCAATTGCGATTTAAGTGCTAAAACAGATGATCCAGTTCTAACTGGACCAGTTCGAGTTGGAGTATTGCTAATAAATAAATTTTTGCGAATAATATGTTTATTTTTTACCATACTTCCTTCGGGATAAATAATCCAATTACTCTCACCTTTGATTAGATCACCAATAATGATGTTATCCCTATTTTCGTTTTTAGTAGAAATTGTTCCAACCGATGTTAAAAATTTTCCAAGAATTCCGGTATAAAGCCTATGATCTGCAAGTGTTCGAGATTGTTTTTTAGTAGCTTTGTAAATGATATATGGAACAAAAAATGTCTCACTTCTAGTGAAATGATTTGCAACAAACATGGTTGGTTGGTTGGTAAGATTTTCAATACCTGATACTGAAAATTTTGTTCCCAAAATTTTTTCAAGTATGTTCATTACTAGTGAAGTATAACCAAATGTCTTTAATTTCATTAATTTATAATATTTATATATTTTTTATGAAAATTTTTTTTCAAATAATGCTTCATTAATCTTAATTAGATCCGATAATAATTCTGAATCATTATTGAAAATTATTTTTTTATTAATAACCTTACCAATTTTATAAATTTTAATATTAGCTTTATCAGCTTTTTTTTGAAGCTCTTTAACCTTCTTAGAATTGAGTGAAATAATATATCGACCTTGATCTTCTCCAAAGAGAATTTCTTCATCAGATAAATTGCTATTTGATTTAATTGAAGAAATATCAAGTTCTAAACCTAATTGCAAATTAGCCATTTCAAAAAGAGCAATTAGCAATCCTCCATCCGAAACATCATGACAACTATTGATCAATGAGTTATCGATAATTTCGCGAATAAATTCGCCATGATTTTTTTCAATTTTTAAATCAACGATTGGAGGATTGGTATTAGCAATAATTTTGAGAATTTCTCTTTGATAAAGTGAACATGAGAGATGTCCTAAGCAATCACCAATTAAATAAATTTCATCATCAATTTCCTTAAATTTGATATCGCATCTTTTATTTAAATCTTTTAGAAGTCCAACTCCTCCAATAGCTGGAGTAGGTTTAATAGCTAATGAATCAGTTTCATTATAAAGCGAAACATTTCCCGATACTACGGGATAATCAAGATATTTACAAGCTGAGGAAATACCATTAATTGCTCGAACAATTTGACCCATAATTTCTGGTTTTTGAGGATTACCAAAATTAAGGCAATTGGTTATCGCTAAAGGTTTTGCACCAGTTGCACAAATATTGCGATAAGTTTCAACTACTGCTTGCATTGAACCCATAAATGGATCAGCTTCAACATAGCGAGGAGTGCAATCGCAAGTCAATGCTAAAGCTTTTTGAGTTCCATGAATTCTAACTAATGCACTATCGCCATTAATGGAAATAGTATCATTCATAACTTGCGAATCATATTGCTCGTAAATCCATTTTTTACTTGCAAGATCTGGAATTTCTAGCATGGTTTTTAATATTTCTAAAGACATAATAATGAGATATTTTTTCTAAATTTTTTTTTAAATATTACATTAATTTTTAAAAAAGAAATTATTTTTTGCATTTATTTAAAATTATTTCGATTCTACCTTCCCAGAATTCGTGAATTACTATATTTGGATGATATTTAGCGAAACGAGAAAGGTCAATATCACAAGGAGATTCATTGGTTGAATATACCATTGAAAAATGTTCATTAACAACCCAAAAAAGATCGGCAAAAAATGAATCTTTAAATGCAAATAAAATCGGTAGATTTGGATTTTCATTTTTGTAAAAAAATGGGTTATGAAATTTTGATCGCTCTTTTTCGCTTATTTCAATTTGTTTACTCTTTAGAATAAAATTTGATGTTAAATCATAATTCAAATTTGTCTGTTCAATTCCCATGATATCAGAAATATCTCCACGGATAAATTCATCAGCTTTATTGGTAAAATTATTACGAAGTTTTGGAGCATAATTAATATTTTTTTTTGCTAAATAATTAAACATTTCAACATAAGCGTAATGCGCTCCTCTTCTATTCCAATGAGTATCGGTTTTTTGATAAACTATTTCCTTTTTACTAGCATCAATTAAAATTTTTCTTAGATCAATAATTGGAAAATTAGGATCAGCTTTTTTTAATGCATTAATAAATTGATCAATTCGATGATTATTTAAATTACTTGGATTAAGATAATCAGGTAAAAATTGGGAATAAACTGTTGATTTATCTGGTGCAATAACGACCAAATATTCAATATTATTTTTTTCTAAATTATGTTTATTTCTAATAAAACTATTAACACCTAACTCAAGTAATTCAGGTTTAATAGTAATTTTTCCAGCACTATCAAGCAGTGAATTACAATTATCAAAAAACATCCAATTATCTTTACCAAAAAAAGCTCGAGAATCTGGCGATTCATCAAAAATATTATCCATCATTTTTGAATTGATATAAATCAGAGTTTTACGAAATCCGTAATGATCGTTAAAATAATTTTCAAAATTTTTAAAAAATAATTTCAGTTCATTGAATCTAGTTGGAAGCTTTGGGAATTCAATTGGTAAGCGTTTTTCAAATAATTGCTTAATTGGTGAAAATGATAAAAAACTATCAAGAATTGGCAAGGAGATTAATAGAAAAAAAATTGCAATGAGAATAAAATTTTTCTTTTTCATTAAAATTGAAAATAAATAAATGGATTATGAGTTTGCGAAGATAACCGAATAATTGATAATAAAAATAATAATATCAAAATTACATCAATTAGAATAACAAATATTTTATTTTTGTGAATTAGTGATTTAGATAAATTTTTAATTATTGGGCTATATCCAATAATACCTAAGATAAATGACATTTGCAAAAAATGTGAATTTAATATTTTGGCAATATTAAAAGGTATTTGTTGTATTGGATTGTCAAAGGCAATTATTTTTAACAAATTAATTGAACTAGATAAATCATTGCTTCTAAAGAATATCCAACCAATCATCACTAAAAAAAGCATATAAAAATTTTGGAAAATTTTTGGTAAATTTTCAAGTATTTTTTGGTAAAATTTAAATCTTTCTAACACTAAAAATGAACCATGAAATAATCCCCAAATTATGCAATTCCAGCTTGCTTGATGCCATAATCCGCAAAGAAAAAATACTAGGATTAAATTAAAATATTGTCGAAATAACCCTACCCTATTTCCACCCAGTGGAATATAAACATAATCACGAAACCATGTCGATAGTGAAATATGCCATCTTCGCCAAAAATCCTTAATTGATAATGCAATATAGGGATAATTAAAATTTATGGGAAATCGAAATCCAAAAATTCTAGCCAATCCAATTGCCATATCGCAATATCCTGAAAAATCAAAATAAATTTGCAAAGTATAGCTTACTACTCCAACAATTCCAATTAATCGATTTAGATCTTGAGGATTAGAATTAAATATGCTATCCGCTAACTCGCCAAGAGGATTAGCTATTAATATTTTTTTGGTAAATCCAATCAAAAACAATCTAATTCCAAAGGCAATTGCGCTATGATGAATTTTGCGATTAGTAAGATATTTTGAAATAAAATTATATCTAACAATTGGACCAGAAATAAGCTGAGGAAAGAAGCAGATATATAAAGCTAAATTAAAAAAGTTTTTTTGGACATGGCATTTTTTTCGATAAATATCAACCAGATATGAAATTGAATGGAAGGTAAAAAATGAAATTCCAAGTGGAAGAATAATTGACTTAACGGGAAGATTAATATTTAAAAAAGATTGAAGATTTTCTTGAAAAAAATTATAATATTTATAATAACCAAGTAAGGAAATATTAAAAAAAATTGCTAAAAAAATTATCAATTTTTTTCTTGAATTATTTGATAAATTCTTATCGAGAAAAATTCCAAAAAAATAATTAAAAACCAATGAAATCAATAATAGCCAAAGATATTGTATTTCGCCAAAACAATAAAATACTAAACTAAAAAATAATAAAATTAAATTTCTAATTCCAATAGATTTAGTAAAACCAAAATAGCATAAAAAAACTATAGGTAAAAATAAAAATAGGAAAATATTTGAGCTAAAAACCATGATTATGAATTATGTTTTGCATGATTATTATTAATAATAAAATAAAAATTTATACTTCCATAGATTCTATGATCAATAATTTTGATAGGCAATTTTAAATAACGATCATCTTTTAAATTATTGGAATTTTTTAAATTTGATTTATCAAAATTTTGGTTTTTGTTATTGTTTTTTTTGGTGGTTTTTTTGGTCGTTTTTTTATTTAATAAATCTGAACTATAAAAATTATCATCAAATAAAAATTTAGAACTTTCAATAACTAACAAGGTATTTTGTGAGAAGTAATTTTTTTTAATTAATTCATCAATAATTAAATAATAATCCTCTTCTTGATAGTAAGGATCTAGAAATATCAAGTCCAAAGTAACATCGCATATCGGCAAATTTTTAGAATTTCCAAAAATAACTTTACATTTATCCCTAACATCAATCATTTCAATATTCTTTTGAACAATTTCTAGATGTTGTCGATTATTATCAATAAAAATTACCATTTTAGCATTACGAGATATTGCTTCTAAACCAATAGATCCAGTTCCGCAACATAAATCAAGAACCAAAGATCCATCAAGTTTAAAATTAATCATCCCCAAAAAATTTCCTGAGGTAAGTAAATTAAACAATGCTTGGCGATTTCTATCGGTAGTAGGTCGTAGATCTTTCAAAAATGATGAATCTACCAATTTTCTTCCTGCATATTTTCCAGATATTATTCTCACGATTTTTTTATTTAATTGATTAATTTAAGCTATTTGAACAATTTAAAATATTTGATATTTGATTTATTATAAATTAACTATTTAAAAATCTAGCTTTATCTGCATAATAAACTCCTAGTAATTTTACAGATTTTGAGAAAAATCCTAACTCTTCCAAAGCAAGTGCAACTTTTTTTTGCGAAGGATGTCCTTCGATAGTAATTAAAAATTTAGCTTGATTCGAAACTCCTCCGGGGATATAGCTTTCTAGTTTAACAATACTTACTGAATTTGTTGCAAATCCTCCCAATGCTTTGTATAAAGATCCCGGAATATTGCGAATCGTGAATAAAAGTGCAGTAATTGTTGGAGAAATTTTCGGATCAGTTTCGTTAGATAATTTTGCTATAACAATAAAAATGGTGATATTATCATTTGAACTATCTTGCATATTCTCTTTGATAATTTCTAAATTATGAAGATCACTAGCAAATTTTGAACATAGCGATGCTTTAGTTTTATCATTAGTTTTAGCGATAAATTCAGCAGATTTTGCAGTATTAGAAAATTCATTTACTTTAACCTTTAATTTGCGTAAATTATTTTGACATTGCAATAAAGCTTGAGGATGAGAATATACTTCCTTAATATCTTCAATACTAGAACCTCTAATTCCAACTAAATTATGGGTAATTGGGAAAAAATGCTCTGCAATTATTGAAACATTGTATTTTTGTAATAAATTGTGAATTTCTGAAACTCTTCCTGCATATGAATTCTCTAGGGGAATCATGCCATATTCTACCTGTGAATTTTCAACAGCTTCAAAGACTTCATAAAAACTATCAAATGCTTTTGCTTGATAGTTTGGATAGAAATTAATACATGCTAAATTTGAATTTGCTCCTTCGCATCCTTGATAGGCAATAATTTGAGTCGACATATTGATTAGAAAATTTATTAAATTACAATTGACAAAGTTTAAAATTAATTTGATAATATTTGATTAAATTAAAAAAACAAAATTAATTTTTTTGTAATATAGAAATTAGAATTATTTTTTAGCAAAAATTTACCGAAATTTTAGGGAAAATTTCAGGAAAAATTTCAGAGAAAATTTAATCATTACAAACAAATTTTAAACAAAATTTAAATAAAACTTATGCAAAAAAATTGGGAAATAAATTCTTGGCGTAATTTTGCGATTAAACAACAACCCAATTATCGCAATATTTTAGAATTAAAAAAAGTTGAAGAACAGCTTGCTAAATATCCTCCCTTGGTTTCATTCGAAGAGATTGATAAACTAACTAGCGATTTGGCATTAGTTTCACAAGGCAAAGCCTTTCTTTTGCAAGGTGGAGATTGTGCAGAAAGTTTTTTAGAATTTTCTCATCAAAATTTAAAAAGCTATTTTCGAACCATTATGCAAATGACCATTGCATTAATGTATGGACTAAAAAAACCAATTGTAAAAGTTGGAAGAATTGCAGGACAATATGCCAAACCGAGATCTCAAAACGAAGAAACAATCGACAACATTACCTTAGATGCATATCGCGGAGATATCGTAAATGCCATTGAGTTTGATAAACAACTTCGCGAAGCAAATCCCCAAAGATTAATTGATGCATATTTTTATTCTTCTGCTTCACTTAATTTTCTAAGATCATTAGCAGTTGGTGGATATGGTAATCTTGAAAAAGTTAATAAATGGAATGAAGAATTTGTAGAAATTTTTGCAGATAAAAAAAATACTTCTCAAATTAATCAAAAAATTAATGAGATGCTTGAATTTATGACTGCTTGCGGAATCGATTATAAATCAATTCCTCAATTTACTACTGCAAGTTTTTACACATCTCATGAAGCATTATTGCTGAATTATGAACAAGCTTTTGTAAAAAATAATTCTGAAAATAATAAGTTTTACGATATGAGTGCTCATCTACTTTGGATTGGAGATCGAACTAGAAATCCCAACGAAGCACATGTTGAATTTATGCGTGGAATTGCCAATCCAATTGCCTTTAAAGTTGGACCATCAATTTCAACAGATGATCTCCTTAAATTACTAGATATCCTAAATCCCAATAACCAAGCTGGAAGAATTACTTTAATTTCAAGAATGGGTAAAGATGAAATTGATAAAAAACTTCCACCATTAGTTAAAGCTGTAAAAAATTCAGGACATCAAGTCATTTGGTCTTGCGATCCAATGCACGGAAATACCATAAAAACTTCCAATAATTTTAAAACTCGAAAATTCAGCGATATTTTAAGCGAAATTAAAAGTTTCTTTCGCATTCATCAACAACTTGATTCATATGCAGGAGGAGTTCATTTTGAAATGACTGGACAAGATGTAACTGAATGTTTAGGAGGAAATCAAGAAATTTCAGAATTAAATTTAAGTGATCGCTATCACACTCATTGCGATCCTAGATTAAATTCTGCACAAAGTGTTGAAATGGCATTTAGTATTGCATATGAATTAAGCAAAGATATTAATAGTTAATCAAAGATCCTAGTAACTAACAAAACTTAAAAAATAAATTAAAACAAATAATGATCAATGAAATAAACCAAAAACCAATAATTGCAAAAAAACACGGAATATTTGCAATTGTTGGAATGCCAAATGCTGGAAAATCAAGTCTAACCAATGCTTTATTAGGTCAAAAACTCTCAATCACTTCTCCTAAGGTTCAAACTACTCGAAATTCGATTAAGGCAATAATTATCAGCAATAACGCTCAAATAATTGCCATTGATACTCCGGGAATTTTTATCCCTCGTGATGATAAAATTCTTGAAAGAATTATTGTAAAATCTGCATGGCAAGCATTAAGAGAAGCAGATCATATTTGCTTTGTTATTGATGCAGAAATTGGTTTAAATATTGAAAATCAAAGAATCTTAAAAGATTTAAAAAAAGAAAATTTAGAAATAACTGTAATCATTAACAAGATTGATTTGATTAGAAAATCAAAAATTTTAGATATTATCGCTCCGCTTGCCAATCTTGGTTTTGAAGAAATTATTCCCGTAAGTGCTACATCTGGAGATGGAATTGCAGATTTAAGAATTTTTCTTGAAGATAAATGTAAACATCCAGATTGGTTATATAATGAGGATGAAATTACTGATGCACCAATGAGGTTTATTGCAAGTGAAATTACTAGAGAAAAATTATTTTTAAATTTAAATCAAGAGCTTCCCTATAGCCTTACTGTTAAAACTGAAAGTTTTGAAGTATTAGACAACAAACAAATCAAAATTAGACAAACTATTTTAGTCCTTAAAGAAAGTCAAAAATCAATTGTTCTAGGAAAAAACGGATCAATGATTAAAAAAATTGGTGAAGAATCTAGATTTGATATTGGCTTAATTGCCAATACCAAAGTTCATCTTTTTTTATTCGTTAAAGTTCAAGATAATTGGATGAATAAAGTAGATAATTTTGATCGAATTGATATTGAAAAAATACCCCTTAATAAAAAATAAAATATGACATCGACTATTGATAATAAAGAGATTGAGAAGTTTGAGAAAATGGCACAGGAATGGTGGAATCCTCATGGGAAATTTAAACCATTGCATAAATTTAATCCAATTCGAATAAATTTTATTCGTCAAAAAATTTGTCAATTTTATGATTTTGATGAAAAATCTTTAAAACCTTTTGAAAAAATTTCGATATTAGATATTGGTTGCGGAGGTGGATTAGTTGCTGAACCATTTTGTAAAATGGGAGGTGAAATAACAGCTATTGATGCATCGCAAATTAATATTGAGATTGCCAAAATTCATGCACAAAAATCTAAATTACCGATAAATTATCTTGCTACTACAGCTGAAAATTTAGCGAATGAAAATAAAAAATTTGATGTAATTCTTGCTCTCGAAGTTATTGAACATGTTAGTGATATCGAGTTATTTTTAAAATCATGTAGCAATCTAGTTAAACCAAACGGAATTATTTTTATTGCTACAATTAATCGAACTCTTAAATCCCTAGCTTTAGCAAAGTTTGCAGTGGAATATGTACTTCGATGGTTACCGATTGGAACTCATGAATATCAGAAATTTGTTAAACCTTCACAGATTTTAACAATCGCAAATAAATATAATTTAAAGTTAACTGAATTAAGTGGTTTTTCTTATAATCTAATAAAAGATAATTGGAAGGAAACTAGAGATGTCGATGTGAATTATATTGCAATTTTACAAAAATAATTTTCAAAAAAATAATAATTTTTAAGTTTTT
>CAMCSJ010000048.1 GCA_945878005.1 Rickettsia typhi
ATGGCAATACCATCATTGATGATCAAAACTCAAACTTTGCTGTTAAATTAGCTGGAGAGATTCGTTTAGAAAATAATGATTTTATTTTTTAATAAATTGTTTAGTTTTAATTATGCCTAATTATGCCTAATTATGCCACATTCCCAAAACTCCCAAACACTAACTCACCCCTTGAAAGTGAGTTAGTGGATTGAAATTTCCTAATTATTTATAAAATTCATAATCAGTATAGCCTTTTTGCGCTCCGCCATAGAAGGTTGCGCGATCATATTTATTTAAAGCTAAATCTTCTTTTAATCTTTTAACTAAATCAGGATTTGCAATAAATAAACGACCAAAAGCAATCGCATCAGCATTATTAGCTTCAATGGTTTCGATGGCATTTTGACGATTATATCCACCAGCTGAAATTAAAACTCCATTAAATTTTTTACGAAATAATTCGGCAGTTTTTGGGGCATCGCTTTTTACTTTATCATCACCACCAGCACTTGTAGCTCTAGGTTCAATCAAATGAACATAACCGATATTTCTATTACTTAATTGCTCTAAAACATAGCTAAATAAAGCAATTGGATCACTATCGCTCATATCGTTAAAAGTTCCGTAAGGTGATAATCTAACACCTACCCTACTTTGTCCAAAAACTGCAATCGCTTTATCGATAACTTCTAACAAAAAACGAGCGCGATTTTCAATCGATCCACCGTAAATATCAGTTCGATGATTTGAACCATCTTGTAAAAATTGATCAAGCAAATAACCATTTGCACCGTGAACTTCAACTCCGTCAAATCCTGCTTCCTTAGAATTTAAGCATGCTTGATGGTAATCATTGACAATTCCAGAAATTTCAGAAGTTTCAAGAGCTCGTGGAGTAAGGATTGGAGTTGGTTTCCAGCTAGCAGTATAAGTTCCGCTATTTTTAGCTGGAAGTGCTGATGGAGCAACTGGCAAGCTTTCATTTGGTTGCAATGAAGAATGAGAAATTCTGCCAACATGCCATAATTGCAAGAAAATTTTACCATTATTTTGATGAACTGCTGAGGTTACTAATTTCCAACCATCAATTTGAGCTTGCGAGTGAATTCCCGGAGTTGCAGGATATCCCTTACCTTGCGGTGAAATTTGCGTTGCCTCAGAAATAATTAATCCAGCTGAAGAGCGTTGTGAGTAGTAAGTTGCGTTTAATTCAACAGGAATATCTCCAGGTTGAAGGGAGCGCATACGAGTGAGCGGAGCCATAATTACGCGGTTTGCGAGAGTTAAATCGCCGATTTGAAGTGGATCAAATAATGAAGTCATAAATTTTGTTAATTAATATTGTTTTTAGTTAAGAAATATTGATTTTAGTTGAAGAATATTATTCTTAGTTAGGTAATATTTTTTTAGTTAAGAAAAATAATTTTTGTTTGTTGTAGTTAATAAATATTGGTAATTGTGAAAATTAGTTAAATATTATTTTTTAAAGCTTGCCAATAAAATCTGCTTTACCGAGCTCAACTCCTTGAGAGCGTAAGATATTATAAGCGGTGATAAAATGGAAATAAAAATTTGGCAAAGCAAAATTTACTAAATAATCCTTACCGATGAAATTATAATTATGGCCATGAGCACTGTAAGAAATTTGTTTTTTATCGCTTTCTTTGAAATGATCAGCTTTAAAACTTTTTAAAAAATCAGCAGTTTTTTTGATTCTATTTTGCAGTTCATCGAAAGTTTTTTCATCATCAGCAAAACTTGGGATCTCAACTCCTGCAAGTCTTGCACAGCTTGCCTTTGTAAAATCACAAGCAATTTGTACTTGCTTAACAAAAGGAAGCATATCTGGAAAAATTCTGGCATTTATAAAAACAGTTTCATCGATTTTTTTATTGCTCAAATGATGTTGCGCTTTAGTTAAAATTACCGAAAAATTTTCGAGTTGACGAAGATAACTTAAAACCGAAGTTTCAAAAATTGAAATAGACATATTTTTAAAATTTAATTATTTAAACACTTTGTTGAAAATACTTTCAACATGTTTTGTGTGATAGCTAAAATCGAAGAGTTGCTCAAGTTTTTCATCATTTAATTTGCTAGAAACTAAAGGATCTTGCTTGAGTAATTCTAAAAAATTATTGGCTTGATTATGCCAAATTTTCATGGCATTTTCTTGAACAATTTTATAAGCATCTTCGCGAGAAATTTCTGCTTCATCGATAAGTGCTAAAAGAACTCGTTGTGAAAAAACTAATCCACCTAATCGATCTAAATTTTTTTGCATATTTTGCGGATAAATCGACATATTTTCCACCAAATTTGCTAAACGAAATAATGCAAAATCTAGGGTAATACAAGAATCGGGAGCAATCATTCGCTCAACCGATGAATGAGAAATATCTCTTTCATGCCAAAGCGCAACATTTTCTAGAGCAGGAATTACTGCACTTCTTACCATTCTTGCCAAACCTGTAAGATTTTCACTTAATACAGGATTTCGTTTGTGAGGCATGGCTGAACTACCTTTTTGCCCTGCTGAAAAAAATTCTTCAACTTCCAAAACTTCGGTACGCTGAAGATGACGAATCTCGGTAGCAATATTTTCAATTGACGAAGCGATAACTCCAAGAGTTGCAAAAAACATCGCATGACGATCACGCGGAATTACTTGGCTCGATGTGGTTTCTTCAATTAAATTTAATTTTTTGGCAACATATTCTTGAACTTGCGGTAAGACATTGGCATGAGTTCCAACCGCTCCAGATATTGCACAAATCGCAATTTCATTTTTAACATTTTTTAAGCGAGTAAGATTGCGAGAAAATTCCGCGTAAAATCTCGCAAGCTTCAAACCAAAGGTGGTAGGTTCAGCGTGAATGCCATGCGATCTTCCAACACAAATTGTGAATTTATGTTCAAAAGCACGAGCTTTTATTGATTGCAATAGTATTTCTAAATCTTTAATTAATAATTCACAAGATTGATTTAATTGGACGGAAAGACAAGTATCTAGCACATCCGAGCTGGTCATTCCAAAGTGAATAAAGCGAGAATTTTCGCCAGTTAATTGCGCTAAATGAGTGAGAAAAGCGATAACATCATGCTTGGTGGTTCGCTCAATTTCATCGATTCTTTCAGCGTCAAATTTCCCCCCTGCTTTTAAAAAATTTTCGCGAATTCTTTGAGCGGTGTTTTTTGGTGCAACTCCAAGATTTTCTAAAGCTTCTAACGCATAAATTTCAATATCAAACCAAATTTGATATTTATTTTCTTGCGACCAAATTTTAACCATTTCAGGGCGTGAATAGCGAAGAATCATTTTCGTAAATTTTAATTTATTTTTTGAAGAAATTAATTTTTTAAATTAAAAAAATCTTAAAAAAATCATAGAATAAAATTTAGAAAATGAAAGAGTAATTTTAATGATTTTCTTTAACAAAATTAATGATTTTAAAAATTTTTGAAGATGGGTTTAAAGCTTTATTTTGATGTTTCAAATGATGTTTTTCTAAAGCTTGACAGTTTTTAATTGCCTGATTAATTTTCTTTTCATCAATAATTTTTTCAAACCAATCTTCATTATTTTTTTCATAAATAAAATTTTTGTTTTTGGTTTTTATTTTTTAAAAAAGAAAAAATAAAATCTCTAATCAAAAATTAAACAGGGATTTATTTTGAATTGCAACATTTGAGCTGATTTTTTTCCGCCATCTCCACCCTTTCTTTGCATGGTTATTTTGCCAATTCGAATATTGCCTTTTTTGCTAATTACCACTTCATCATTACCAAATAAATTTAAACAATAATTCATTGGCTTTAAAGCCCATTTGGCTTCTTTATCGGTAACTTTTAAAATTACCAACATCCATTCTGCACAGAATTGACCTCTTCCTTTTAAAATATCGCAGACAATTAAAGATTTATTATTTTTTATAAATTCAATTAATTCATTTTGTTCTTTCTCATTAAATTCATTAATTAACATTCTGTTGGAAGTCTTCGGATTGCTTATGTAAGGCTCAATTTCGCCAGTATAATGCTTAAGAATCCTTGAAATATTTTGATTCATTTCCCACAATTCAGCATATTTATCAACCCATCTTTTATCAATTTGATTGAAGCCATTTTTTTGAGAAACTAATTTTACTTGTAAATTCTGAACATCGATTAATTCTTTTAGTTGAATTTCTATTTTAATTTGAACCTGAACATCAGCTTTAAAACTTCCTTTAATTTTACTTGCTTTCACATTTTGAATATCCACAAGTTTGTAATTCATTGATATTAGCCATTCTTGAGCAGTTAAATCATCTTGCCAATTGTTAAATTTTTCGACAACATAATCTTCATTTTTAAAACCATTTTTTGCAGTTTCGGAGCCAATTTTTACTAAATTCTTCATGATAAATAATCGATGATTTTTTTTCCAATATTTTGCATAACATCAACGGTCATGGCATTTCCCGCTTGAGCCAAAATTCGCGATTGAGGAAAATTTTCTTGAGCAGTTTTTGCCATTTCTGCGTCAAAGCCTTGAAGGAGAAGAGCCTCTCTGGCACTTAATTTGCGAATCTTGGAATTTTTTATATAAAAAATTCCTTGCCTTCCCGTTCTCAAAGTTGGTATTTTATTGTGATATAATCTTAGATCGCTTTGTCTAGTATCTAGCACCAAATATTCTTGCTTCAAAAGTTCATCAATTTTAAATTTTCCTAAATTATATTTATTATTTAAATATTTTAAAAAAGTTTGATAAGCAGAATCTTTGAGTTCAAAATTTTCATCTTCATCGATTAAAAAAGATTTGATTTCAACATTATTTTCAATTGCCTTGGGGAAGAAAAACTCTCCATAATAAAGATCTTTTCTTATTCCAACAATGTAAACTCTTTCACGACTTTGCGGTATTGAAAAATTTAAACTTTCCAAAACTTTAAAATGAACATTATAACCACATTCTCTTAACAGCGACATAATTTCTTTTAAAGTATTTCCGTTGTTAATATTGACTAAGCCTTTTACATTTTCTAATAAAAAAGCTTGCGGTTTTTTGTAATTAATAATTTTTTTTAAACCAAAAATTACTTGACCTCTTTCATCTCCAAAGCCCATTCTTTTGCCTGCAATTGAAAAGGTTTGACAAGGAAATCCAGCGATTAAAATATCAAAATCCTCAAGATCATCAGGATTAATTTTCATTAAATCTCCAAAATTTTTATATTGAGAGCCATGAAATAATTTATATAATTTTTCTGCATTAACATCAATTTCGCTATATCCAGCACAACTAAGACCAAGCCTTTTAAAAGCTAAATGAGCCGAACCAATTCCTGCACAAAAATCAAAAAATGTTTTGGGTTTTTTATGCGTAGAAAGATTCTTTTTGACATTTTGCAAAGATGCTAAATTATTGAACAAATCGAGATTTTCTTGATTGATATTTTGAGCTTTTATTCTGGTGCTAGTTTTCATAAAATGAATTATTTGATAATTATTATTTTAAATTTTTTTAATTATAAGCGCTAAAAAAATAATGAAAAAATTATGCGATATTTTCTACAACACAAATTTCATCAGATCATTTTTGTTAGAAAGTAAATCGCCAAGGTGATCATTGACATATTTAGCATCAATGGCAATATCGGATTTCGCCTTCATTTCACTAGCGTTAAAGCTAACTTCTTCAAGGATTTTTTCCATTAAAGTATGCAATCTTCTTGCACCAATATTTTCAACTTCGCCATTGACTTTGAAAGCAATTTTAGCAATTTCTCTAATTCCTTCTTCGCTAAAATTTAACGAAATATTTTCTACCGCAATCAAAGCTTTATATTGCTTGATTAAACTTGATTCTGGTTCAGTTAAAATGCGATGAAGATCATCTTCGCTTAATGGTTTTAATTGAACGCGAATTGGAAAACGTCCTTGCAATTCGGGTAGCAAGTCCGCTGGTTTTGCGGTGTGAAACGCACCCGAAGCAATGAATAAAATATGATCGGTTTTGATAATGCCATATTTGGTGCTGATTGCCGTTCCTTCAACCAATGGCAACAGATCTCGCTGAACTCCTTCACGAGAAACATCTCCACCTTTGATATTGCCTCGAGCACAGATTTTATCGATCTCGTCAATGAAAACTATTCCGTCATTTTCTACCGCTTTGAGAGAATTTTTAATGATTTTATCTTCATCAATCATTTTGTTAGATTCCTCATCAATCAAGGCTTTGAGAGCTTCCTCAATTGTTAAATGAGCTTTTTTAGTTTTTTGCGAACCCATTGCTTTGCCAAGCATTTCGCCGATATTTATCATTCCTACTTGTCCACCTGGAAAATCAAAACTCGAAGAATGTGAATTGCTATTATCAAGAATTTCAATTTCAATTTCCTTATCGTTAAGTTCACCATTATCAAGCATTTGCGAAAATTTTTCTTTGGTTTCATCGAGAGCATTTTCACCAACTAAAATTTTAAGAATTTTTTTCTTAGCATGTTTTTGAGCTTTTTCAAAAACTTCTTTTTTCATTTCGCTTTTTGATTGCTTAATTGCAACCTCGATTAAATCGCGAATAATCGAATCAACATCACGACCAACATATCCAACTTCGGTGAATTTGGTTGCTTCAACTTTTATGAAAGGTGCACCAGCAAGCTTGGCAAGTCTTCGTGCAACTTCGGTTTTTCCAACTCCAGTTGGTCCAATCATTAAAATATTTTTTGGCATAATTTCTTCGCGAAGTGGAGATTCTACAGCCTTACGACGAAAACGATTGCGAAGTGCAATTGCTACTGATTTTTTTGCTTCATTTTGTCCAACAATATAACGATCCAATTCTTCAACGATCTGCTTAGGAGTAAGGTTAAGAGAAAATTTTTTGAGATCTTTTTTAATTTCTTTTTTCATGATTGATATTTTGTGAATTAATTTTATTGCCATTATAGCTTGCGTAATTAAGCCATAATACCAGTAAAAAAATTATTAAACTAGTTAGTAAAATTGTTAATAAAATTTTCATAAATTTTCGAGAATTTTAACGATTTCATTTTGTAAATCAAAGATTCCATAGCCTTTACTAGAGCTAGTTGAAACAATAGTAGAACAAAAACTTTGATATAATTTAAAATCATTTTGAATTTTTTCAAGAGCTTGCTTTTGCATCGCTAAATTTAATTTATCGATTTTGGTTAAAATAATTTGAAAAGGAACATTGTAAACATTGAAGAATTCAACTATTTCGCAATCGAGATCTTTCATGCCTTTTTGAGCATCAATCAATAAAAATGCTCTTTTTAAATTTTTGCTATTAGCAAGATAATTTAAACTTAATTCCTGCCAATGATTGATATTGGTTTTGGCATCTTGAGCGAAGCCATATCCAGGCATGTCAACGATATAAAAACCATCTTTAAAACCAAGAATTTTAAAAAAATTTAATTGCTTTGTTCTGCCTTTAGTTGCCGAAACTATTGAGATTTTTTTGCCAATCAAAGCATTAATCAAGCTTGATTTTCCAACATTTGATGCACCGATAAAAGCAATTTCGGGAAAGTGAAATTGTGGAAGTTGTGAAAGATTATTAACTCCTAACAGAAATTCTGCATTGCCATTAAAAATTTTATTTACAATTAATTTTGCCATTTTTTAATTTTTTCTGATATGATGCATTTTCTTTTCGATATATTCAATCATTTTTTCACCAATATCAATTCCCGTAGCACTTTCAATTCCTTCAAGTCCTGGAGAAGAATTTACTTCGAGAATTTTTACTCCCGTATTAGAGCGAACCATATCAACTCCTGCAACATCCAATTTCATAATTTGCGATGCTTTAATGGCGATTTCACGCTCTTTATCGCTAATCTCGACAGTTTTAGCCGATGCACCAAGATGAATATTGGCACGAAATTCACCATCTTGAGCAATTCTCTCCATTGATGCAACAACCTCATTTCCAATTACATAACAACGAATATCATGACCTTTTGATTCTTTGATATATTGCTGAACTAGCACATCAGCTTTAAGACTGCGAAATGCGTTAATTAC
This sequence comes from Rickettsia typhi, assembly GCA_945878005.1. Classification (GTDB taxonomy): domain Bacteria; phylum Pseudomonadota; class Alphaproteobacteria; order Rickettsiales; family UBA1997; genus CAILUF01. Next base: position 8,029 of record CAMCSJ010000048.1, read on the forward strand.
ACTTTCGGAAGCTTTATTGGTTTCTGCCAAAACTACTCCAACACCTTTGGTTCCTTCAAGTAATTTAACGATTAATGGCGATCCACCAACCAATTTGATTAAATCTTTGGTATCATATTGCGAATTGGCATAGGATGTGATTGGAACATCAATTCCATGTTGAGCCATAATTTGCAAAGTGTGAAGCTTATCACGAGAATTAGTTATTGCTTGCGAACTATTGAGAAGATTAATTTTCATAATTTCAAGTTGACGAAGAATTGAAGTTCCAAAAAAAGTCATCGCAGGTTTGAGCCTTGGAATTACATAATCAACTTTGCTTAATTTTTTTCCTTCATCATAAAAAACTTCACTGTTATTAACGGAAATTTTAATATAACAACCTCCAACATTTACGAAATTAATTTCATGTCCGCGTTTTTGCGCAGATTCAATAATGCGTTGATTGGAATAGAGTTTTGGATTTGATGCTAATAATGTTATTTTCATAGAATTTTAGTTATTTTTGTGTTGAATTAATTAAAAAAATATATTCTATTGCAATTATTAGAAGTTAAAAATTATTTTTAAACAACAATATTAAATAATTTCAAATTGAGGGGATTTTGTTTCGCGATAAGCTTTAAGAATTTCCTTGCGTTTTTTCTTACCTTGCAAGAATGATTTTGAAACATCAACAATAGTTTTAAGCTGATGTAGTGTTTCTCTGCCAATTAACATTCTAAACGCCATGGAATCACGATTTGCTAAAGTTAACTCAATTCTAGCCTTTCTAGTTCCAAGACGCAAATTTGATTTAATTACAATTCTTTTTTCTTTTTTTCCACTAGAATCCGAAACCATTCTTCGTTCAATAATTCTCGCAATACAGCTTCTTTTTAATTTTTTATTTTTTTGCAAAGGATGAATATCAAATTTTACATATTCAACATCTTCAATAAAAAAACATTCAATGTTAAAAGCATGAATTGCCGAAGTTTTAGCACCCGTATCAACCTTACCTTTTATAGCTGGAAGGGCAATGCAATCAAGAGAGCACCATTCTTTCCAACCAATTGTTTTTTTGATTTTCTCTTTAGTCATGATCGGAAATTTTGTTATTTTTACCGATAATTTTACAAATAATTTCGAGATCTTCTTTAGTATCAACCGAGAGCGGATGGGCATCCACTATCGCTACAAAAATACTCATATTATTTTCAAGAGCACGAAGTTGTTCTAAACTTTCTGCCTTCTCAAGCTTAGAGCAAGGGAGTTTAACAAATTTTTCTAAAGCAGATTTTTTGTAAACATAAATGCCAATATGATGAAAATATTCGCCATTTTTTTCAGCATTATATGGGATCGCAGATCTTGAAAAATAAAGAGCGCGAGAATTTTGTGACAAAGCAATTTTCACAATATTTGGATTGTCAATTTCTTGACGATTTTTGATAATTGATGCAACTGTAGCAATATCGCATTCACTTGAATTAGCAAGTTCAACTGCTTTTCTAATGACACTAGGATCAATATTGGGGAGATCTCCTTGCAAGTTGGTAATGATATCATAATCACCTTCAATCTTTTGCAAAGCTTGATAAATTCGATCAGTTCCCGATGGTAAATTGGGATCGGTGATAATAAATTTTGCACCAATTTTTTGAGCTTCATTAGCAATTTCTTCGCCATCGCAAGCAATTACAACATCCCCAGCTTTTGATTTTAAAGCTTGCTCATAAACTCTGTGAATCATAGTTTTGCCACAAATATCCGCTAAAGGCTTGTTAGGCAATCTTGAAGATGCCAAGCGTGATGGAATAATAATTATATTTTTTTGCAACATATTAAAACTAAAAATGCTTTAAAAGCTTGTTATTCAATATCTTATGTTAGTTAAGAAAGATTAAAAAATTTTTAAAAATTATATTTTTATCAAAATAAATTTCTCAAAGAAAAGTTTTTTTATTTAGATACTCTAAGTTAAAAATACAATTTAATTTTTTATTGAATTTTTTATTTGAAATTTATTATAGTTAGTTTTAAAATTTTTTTCTAGTAATTTTTTAGATTAAATTAAAAATAATTTTTTAAAATCTCATTTAAACTTTTTTAGGCTAATTTATTTCAACAAATTATTAGAAAATGCTTTTTAGCGATGCTACTTAATATTATCTCGGGGGATTTTTTGAAGAAATGATTTTTAGAGCTTTACCTAAGGTTTTTCTTTGGGTTTTCTCTGAAGTTTTTCTAAAGTTTTTCTGAAGTTTTTCTGGGTTTTAACAAAATTTTATTTGAAAAATTCTATAAAAATTCTAAAAAATAATTTTAATTTTTTACAATAAAATAAAATTATAATTACTAGTTATTGCTTTACAATTACAAATAATATTAAATTTAATTTTTAATCAAAAAATTATAATAAACTATTTGCAATTAACAAGTTTTGTTAGTAAAATATTTTAGATATTGATTTAATTAAAATAAGTTTTACAATATTTTTCCTTAAGAAATTTAGCTAAATTTTCTTGAGCACGTAGCTCAGTCGGTAGAGCACCTCACTTTTAATGAGGTTGTCGTTGGTTCGATTCCAACCGTGCTCACCATTTCTTACAAGCACGATTTCTTTCAATCGCCATTTGTAAAATAGATTTCACAAAATCCCTATCCTAAAAAAATCTCTCAAAAAAACGAAAATTATTTTAAAAAATTTTTAGTTTTTATTTAAAAAAATTCATATTTTTAGGATTTAAAATCTAAATCAAGAAATTGCCATTTTTGTAAATTTTTTTGTTTTGCTTTTTTAAATGTCACTAAACTCCAAAAAACTATAATCTTCTAACCCCTCACCCCAACCCTCTCCCCGCTTCGCGGGGCGAGGGAGTAGATCGAGATAGATCTTTGGAGATTCGTTCTTATTCTAGCTTTACGACCCCCCACCGACTCCTTAAGCCTTTACTGCCGTAAAGGCTTGTTCGTCGACTCACCCGCAAGGGGTGAGTGATGAGCCCGTAAGCGTTTGCAAGTATTTCTAAATTGTAGGGATGTAAGCCCTCAAGGGGGGAGCTTAGAGCCCGAGAGGGTTGCAATAATTTTAAAAAATTGTAGGGATGTAAGGGGAGGGGTGAGAGGTAATTAAAATAAAATTTATAAAAAGGCGATTTCTTGATTTAAATTTCCGATCTTAAAAATTTAAATTA